>CAVBFK010000148.1:0-12159 GCA_963594395.1 Lachnospiraceae bacterium | reverse complement strand
GGTCACAGCCGATCTGCATCACCCGGTAACCTTTCCTGGCCAAGGCCGCGGACAGGTTGGACGTCGTGGTTGACTTGCCGATGCCGCCTTTGCCATAAATTGCGATCTTTCTCACAAATGGTCCCCTTTCGCCGCTGATCTTCCCATCATCTTGCGAATCTGCCGTGAATTCTTTCGGAAACCGCTCTTGACAGCCGAATGGTGATAGGATACAATGTTAGTTGCGTCTAACGGTTTGACATAACTAACCTGCGATTTGGATTATACCAGAGGGGATACCCCTTTGAAAATGCAAATTCTGCGGATGAATTTTCAAAATCTTTGGATGCCGAATGTCCCAGCGAGGAGGAAACACGGATGGTAAAAAAAGCGACTGACAGTCAGAAAGGCCTGGATTATTGGGATTTGCTTTATAACCAGAAAAGCGTCTGTGAAGCCTTTGTGCTTGAAAATGCTCAGGGCGCCAAGGAGGCCTTTCACCAGCAGGTGGCGCGGATTACGCGGCTCCACGGTGCCATGAATGCAGAGCAATGCATTATCTTGCTCACTTCCCTGAACCGGGGACTTTATGATTATCTTCAGTATCATCTCAACATTTCGCTCACGGAATGCTGCTACCGGAATCGGGCGCATCACTATGCCGTGAATAATCTGCAGGACGTGCTGGATGCCGGCGACAGCATCATTATGGACTATCACCACGCCACCAAAACCTATCAATTAGGACAGTCCCATTTTGAAAACGCCTGTGCCTATATCCAGTCCCATCTAAGCGGCGATCTGTCCCTGCAAGCGGTGAGCAGTGCCATCTTCATCAGCAAATGCCACCTGTGCGAGATTTTCAGTAACGTCACCGGCCGCACCTTTGGGGATTATGTCAAGAGCCAGCGTCTGAAATACGCACAGCTTCTCCTGCGCACCACGCAGCACACGGTGGAAGACATTTCCCAGGCCTGTGGCTACCAAACAGCGGCCTACTTTTCCACTGTTTTTAAGAAAGAGATGGGACAATCCCCCATGCAGTACCGGCGGAGCTTTCTGCGAAGCGAGCCGGATGAAGAACGTCATCTCATCAGACCGCTGGTGCTGGCGCTGGAAGGATAACAAAAGCGGCGAACCCGTTTGCCTCACGAGTTCGCCGCTCTTCTTTTGCTTACCGTTCAAATCCAACCGCACTCAAAAACTGCTTGGCAATGTACATGTGTCCAATCTGGTTGGGGTGGATGCGATCCCACGCAATGTTGCAGGGATGCATGTGCTGAAAGAGCTTGTCCCAGCCTGCCTGCAGATCCACAAACACCAGATGATATTTCTCCGCCAGTTTCTTCACAATGGCACCGTACTCATCCATGCGGGTGCGCATGGGATCTTCACGATTCGGCTCCATGAAGTAGGGCGTCATGAGGATCATGCCTTTCACATGGGGCAGGGTGCGCTGAATCAAGCGCTCGTAGCAGGCCTCGTAGTCTTCGGGCGAAACGTGCTCCTCCTTCATCTCCGGAGAATCGAACTGACGCCACACGTCATTAATGCCAATCAGCACCGACACCCAATCGGGGTGCTGATCCATTACGTCTGTCTGCCAGCGTGCCTCCAAATCCCGTGCCTGGTTGCCGCTGATGCCCATGTTCACCACCCGGTAGTGCATCTCGGGGTACATGCACCCAAGCAGTGCTCCCACATCCGCCACGTAACTGGTGCCCCAGGCGTTGAACAGCCCCTCGCCCACCGGCCGCTTGCGGTCAAAGTCGGAAATGGAATCGCCGATAAACAGAATCTTGCTTCCCTGCTCAAAAATCATGGTACGGACTTCCTTTCGGTGTGTTGCTGGGGATATTATAGCACAGAGGGAGGGAGTCGGGAGAAGAATTTTAAGAGGTAGCATTGTTCCCCTTTCGGAACAAATCCCCCTCCTCCTTCGTTCTATAAATGAAGACACTTCAAAGGAGGGTCTGCTATGAAGAAACATTTTCTACTCATCCTGTGTGCGATTTTTCTTCTGTTCACTGCAACAGCCTCGGCTGACGGCCGGGAACTCCGCGGTGGACTAACGGATATTGTGATGGCCGACGACACGTGGAGCGGCTATTCTACCGTAACGGACGATCTGCTGCTGAATGACAGTCAGTACAACGTGGCCATTCTGGGCTCGCGGTACCACAACGCCTTGCTGATTTCCAAAGAGGGTACCGCAGCGAAGGAACAAACGCTCCTGGCGCGTTCTGATTTGGCAGTGTATCAGCCGGATGCCAGCGATAAGTCGGCCACGTTGAAGAAGATTTCCGACACGTCTTTCGCCGTCTGCTACGAAGGTGAAACGTACACCTATGCCATCCAGGAAGACGGTGTGGTGCTGACAGAAGCTGAAATGGGTGATATCCAGCTGTCCCTATCCGGCGGCGTCTACGACGTGCTGGTAAACGGCACCAAGGAAGACGAATGGGGCAGCCAGATGACCATTGATGCGGTGAATATCGCGCTTCTGCCCAGAAGCCTTGACGAAGTGCGTCAGGTCAAGCAGAACACCGCCATGATGGGCACGGATTTCGCGCTGGTCACCGACTATTGTGCCGGCACGAAGAACGGCGACTCTGTTCCCGTGTACGCCGCACCTTCCACGGATGCCTGGCGCGCCGACGACGGCAAGGCATCTATGAGTCTCAAAGACAGCTGGTATGCCATGGGCGCTTCCGGCGACTGGACCATTGTGATGTACCAGGTCAGCAACCGCACCAGCCGGGTGGGCTGCGTAGAATCCCGCCTGCTGGGTGCAGAAGCAGTGGCCGCCTGTGAAGATCCGCTGAACATCACGGCCAAGATTACGCAGGATACCTATGTCACCGATGATCCCATGATGTCCCAGAATCAGCAAACGACGCTTCGTGCCGGCGACACCGTTACCCTGCTGGGACGGTTCAATGACTTCTACGCCTATGTTTCCACCACGGTAGACGGCAAGGAAATGTGGGGCTTCCTGCCCATGAACAGCTTCACCGTGGATTTCGGCGAAAAAGACACGGAGGCCATGAGCCGCCTGACCGGCTACTGGGAATTGTACTTCGGCGGCCCCAGCATCGGTGATTATGTGGAATTGAAGGAAGACGGCACGTATGTGGCTTCTGACATCGGTGCCGGACAGTGGGCCGTCTATCCTGCAGATACGGCCTGGAATTGCTTCCACGATCATCCGAGCCTGATGCTGGTAATGGAGAGCAATGACCAAATGCATTACGCGGTTTACGGGCTCACCATCACAGAAGAAGGATTCTACCTTACCGATGCAGAAGATAGTGGCAGTTACGTTTCCACAGACGATCCCAGTGTATGGGTGAATTGATATCTGCAGGAGGTGCCCCATGAGTCAACGGCGTTCACGCATTCCCGAGCTGGACGGATTCCGCGTGCTGCTGGTTTTTATCGTCAGCTGGTATCACATCTGGCAGCAGAGCTGGTGGACGCCCCGCATCGGGAACGTGTCGCTGGACTTTCTGGTTCGCTCCGGCTACATGCCGGTGGACGGCACCATCCTGCTCAGCGGGTTCCTCCTCTTTCTGCCCTATGCCAGGCACATGCTAAACGGTGACCCCTATCCTTCCTGGAAAGATTTCTACCGCCGGCGGATCGCCCGCATTGTGCCGGCGTATTACGCGTTTCTGCTTTTGATGCTCCTGGCGGTGGCACTGCCATGGAACCTGTACACCAGTCAGAGTTTCCTCTTGCGGGACATTCTGAGCCACTTGACATTCACCTTCACCTTCCGCGTAGATACCTACATGTCCACTCCGCTGGGCGTTGCCTGCTGGACGCTGGCCATTGAGATGCAGGCCTACCTGCTGTTCCCGCTCATTGCCCGCTGGGCTGTGAAGAAACCTGCCGTGACCTTCCCGGTGATGATTCTCCTTTCCTGGGGATGGCGGTATGCCTGCATTCAGCTGCTCAGCGACTATGCCATGGTGGTCAATCAGCTGCCGTCCTTTATCGATGTGTACGCCCTGGGCATGATGGCCGCATTGGTCTACGTCAAGCTCAGCAAGATTTCCCTCAAGGGTTGGAAGAGCCTGCTGTTCCAGCTAGGGGCGACGATAGTGCTGGCGCTGTGCCTGTGGGGCACCTATCTGCTGGTCAAGGCACAGGCCAACTCAGCCAACTATGCCGCCATTCAAAGCGGTCAGATGATCCGCCGCTTCCCCTACGCGCTTCTGCTGGCGGGGATCATGCTTGCCCTGCCCTTTACCCTGCGGCCCATTCGCTTCCTGATGGGCAACCGCGTCATGGGCTTCCTGGCCGGCATTTCCATGAACTATTATCTGCTTCATCAGGTCGTTGCCGTGCACCTGAAGCGGCTGGGAATTCCCGCCTCTGTGACCGAAAACCCGAACCAGGCCGGCGAGATGCCCTGGCAGATGGAGTACACGTATCTGACCTTCGGGCTTTCCGTCCTGCTGGCCATTCTCCTGACCTACCTGGTGGAGAAACCCTGTGCCAAGCTGATTCTGGGGAAGAAACGCAAAGCGCCGAACCCGGAAAAAGCGTAAGATCTTCCATCAATCAAAAACGGAGCGGCTCTCCTTTATGAGTCACTCCGTTTTTTGATGCGTTATTCGTTTTTTGAAATTACTTGTTCACCTGATTGACGGGTGTGCCGGCAATAAACTGACGAGCATTCTCCACAGCGGTGTCCATCAGGCGCTGGCGTGCCTCGTGGCTGGCCCAGGCAATATGGGGCGTAATAAACATGTTGTCCAGCCCCAGCAGGGGATTATCAGCACGAATGGGCTCGGTGGATACCACATCCGATGCGGCGGCATACACCTTGCCGCTGAGCAGTGCTTCACGGAGATCTGCTTCGTTAATCAATCCGCCGCGAGCCGTGTTCAGCAGAATCACGCCGTCCTTCATCTTGGCGATGGCTTCTTTATTGATCATGCCCACCGTGGCTTCGGTCTGCGGGCAGTGAAGCGAAATGATATCGCTCTGTGCATACAGTTCATCCAGCGTAACAGCCCCTTCGCCGGAACCGTGGCGGCTGTAGAAAATCACCTTCATGCCAAAGGCACGGGCAAGCTTGGCTGTTGCCTGGCCGATACGGCCGTAGCCCACGATGCCGAAGGTCTTGCCGGCAAGCTCCATCAGCGGATAATCCCAGAAGGCAAAATCCCGGCAGGCAGTCCAGCGGCCTTCCTGCACGGCCTGATGATGATGGCCGATGCGGTGGCAGATTTCCAATAGCTGTGCCATCACGAACTGTGCAACCGTCTGGGTGCCGTAAGACGGCACATTGGTCACCACAATGCCCTTCTCCTTAGCCGCCTGAATATCAATGACATTAAAGCCTGTGGCCAGCACACCAATGTAGCGCAGATTCGGGCACGCATCCATGGTGGCGCGGCTGATGGGCGTCTTGTTGGTCAGGATCATCGGCGCATCGCCAATGCGGGAAACAATATCTTCCGGCGCGGTATAGTCATAAACGGTCAGTTCACCAAGAGCGCCCATAGCATCCCAGCTCAGATCACCCGGATTTTCAACAGCACCATCCAGCACAATGATTTTCATGCGGAAACCTCCTGCAAGGAAATAAATCGACCTTTTGATTGTAACGGCGTCGAGCGCAAATTGCAAGCATTTGCCTGTACAAGATTTGTTTTCATTCTTTGCCTTTGCAGAAATTGACACAAGATTTTTCACAATTTTCTGGTGCAAATGATCCTTGATGGTGCTATACTAAGAACCAGTTGTGAAAACTTCAAATCTGCCCCATTGGTTTATTTGGAAAGGAGAACCTGCGATTATGCTTCGACTGTTTGATGAGCACAAGGTGCGCCCGTTTCATTCCCTGGACGGCTTATGGAAACTGACGGTGGAGGACGGCTCCGGCCGCGTTTTCCCTGCCATTGTCCCAGGCATTTGGCAGTCCATTCCCCAGCTGACGCTGTACCGCGGCAAGGTGAAGTATGAGCGGACCTTGACCACCGACAAGGACGGCAATCTGCTGTTGCGCTTCTCCGGCGCAAGCCACACCGCCGACGTCCTGCTAGACGGGAAGCCCATCGGCCACCACTATGACGCCTTTACCGGCTTCCGCTGTGCCGTGCCCGATGTCAAGGCCGGCGAGCACACCTTGACGGTGTACGTGGATGACAGCTTCTCCGAAGCCTCCACCCTGCACCTGCCCAACGACTATTACACCTACGGCGGCATGACCCGCCCGGTGGAGATGGAGTTTATCCCCAATGCCTACATTGACCTGATGCATTTTACCCCAGCCCAGGCGTCAGACGGCACCTGGACGGCCGATGTGCTGGTAACCGTGAAGGCCGTGAAAGACAGCAAGCCCGCCGTGCTGACCGTCACCGTGGCAGACGGCAAAGCCGAGGCTCCCGTGCCTGCCCTGAAGGCCGGCGAAGAAACGAAGATTGCTGTTTCCCTGACCTGCAAGCAGGTAACGCCTTGGGGACTGATGGAGCCCCACCTGTATGATCTGCGCGCCGAGCTGGCAGAGGATGGCCATGCGGTGGATGACCTGATCGACCGCGTAGGCTTCCGCGTCATCAAGCTTGACGGCGAAAAGATTCTCCTCAACGGCAAGCAGGTCTTCCTGAAGGGCTTCAACCGTCACGAAGAATACGGCAGTCAGGGCTGTGCCGTGGCAGTCAATGACATGATGGAAGATCTTCAGCTCATGCTGGACATGGGGGTAAACAGCGTCCGCACCTGCCATTATCCCAACGATCCCCGATTCCTGGATCTGTGCGACGCCCTGGGTATGATGGTTTGGGAAGAATGCCATTCCCGTGCCATTCCCGGTGAGATTATGCGCAAGCCGCTGTTCAAGGAACAGATTGACGGCAGTGCTACCGAAATGGTGACCCAGCACTACAATCACCCCTGCATCTACACCTGGGGTCTGCTGAACGAGTGCGAGAGTGAGACCGAGTTCGGCCACAGCATGTACAGCCACGTCATTGATTTGCTGCACAGCCTGGACAAGACCCGTCCCGTGACCTTCGCCTCCTGCCGCTTCTTCAAGGATGTGTGCCTGGGGCTGGTGGACATTGCCTCCTTCAACATCTACCCCCTGTGGTACACCACGGAAGATCCTTCCGAGTATGCAGATCGCCTGATGCAGTGGATGGATGAGAACGGCGCCGCCAACAAGCCCATCATCTTCTCCGAATTCGGTGCAGGCGCCATCGCGGGCTACTATGACCCGATGTACAAGTCCAAGTGGAGCGAGGAGCGGCAGGCCGAGATTCTCGACAAGCAGCTGAAGGCGCTGTGCCACAAGGAACGCGTTTCCGGCACGTACATCTGGCAATTTGCCGACGTCCGCGTATCGGAGCAGTGGGCCATGCACCGTCCCAAGGGGCAGAACAACAAGGGCGTGGTGGACATCTTCCGCCGTCCCAAACTGGCCTACAAAACGGTGAAGGAAAACTATACGGAACTGAAGCGGTAAAACGAAGGCAGAGCACCGGCAGGACACACGTCCGGCAAGCGGTGCTCTGCCTTTTTATGCCTTGATTTTACTTGCCTGCAATGCAGGAAAATGGTACAATGTTCGTGGAACCGAAACCCAAGGAAGGGAATGAACAGGACCCATGCACAGCATGATCGTAAAAGCTTATCTCTTCGCCATGTATGCCCATGGTGAGCAGGTTCGCAAGGACGGGCTCCCTTATATTATTCACCCGGTGGAAGTTGCCATGGAGCTGGCACGGAACGGTGCGGATGAAAACCTGATCTGCGCAGGCTTCCTCCACGACACCATTGAAGATGCCTTTATTACCCGCGAACAGCTGGTAGCTTCCTTTAACGATGAAATTGCAGACCTGGTGGTAGCAGACAGCGAGAACAAAGAAGACTCCTGGGAAAAGCGGAAGTCGGACGCGCTGGATATGCTCCGCCAGCCGGGAGATCGGGATCATAAAATGCTCATGTGTGCCGATAAGCTTTCCAACATGCGCAGCCTGCGGGAAGGTTTGGACACGCAAGGGGAAGAGGTGTGGAATCGTTTCCACCGGGGCCGAGACAAGCAGGCCTGGCTCTTCCATGAAACCGTGAAAGCCCTGGAGCCACTGGAAGGTCTCCCCATGTATGAAGAACTGAAGCAAATGACCCATGAGGTCTTTGACACGGACGTTCCCCAAGACCAAGAACCGAATGCCTAAAAGGAGTGTTTGTATGAGCTTGACCATTGGAAAGAAAACCGGAGAAAACGCGGAACTCACCCTGGCCGGACGACTGGATACCACCACTGCCCCTGAAATGGAAGCCGTTCTGAATGAGATGCTTCCTGCCGCCAAGACACTGGTCATTGACATGGAGAAACTGGAGTACATCTCCTCTGCCGGTCTGCGGCTGATTCTGAAGGCGCAGAAGACCATGGACAAGCAGGGCAAGCTGACGCTGACCCATGTGCCTGCCGATGTCATGGAGGTTTTCAACATCACGGGCTTTGCTGATTTCCTGACCATTGAGAGCTGAACAACATCATGATTAAGCTAAATGAAATCACCGTTCTGAAAATGGCGATCTTCACGATTGCCCCTTGCCTTCTGTCCGGCCTTTTCACCTTGCTGGAGCGGAAAACGAAGTTTGCTTCCTGGAGCTACGTGCTAAAGCAGAGCGTCATCGGCCTTGTCTTCGGTGTTTACGCCATTCTATGCACGCAGTTCGGCATTTACGCGGGCGACGGCGTCATCATGAACGTGCGGGATGCGGCACCCCTGTGCGCCGGTCTGTTCTTCGGCGGCCCGGCAGGCATCATTGCAGGCACCATCGGCGGACTGTACCGCTATCTGTGCGTGCTGTGGGGCGGCGCCAAGCTGACGCGGGTCGCATGCTCCGTTTCCACCTTCATTGCCGGCCTTGCCAGTGCCGCCTTCCGCCGCCGTCTGTTTGAGAACAGAAACTCCGGCTTTCTGTCCAGCTTCGGCATCGGCACCACCATGGAAGTGCTCCACATGCTGCTGATTCTTTCCACGAATCTTCAGCGTGTTTCCTATGCCTTCCGCTATGTGCAGGCCTGCTCTTTCCCCATGATCTTCTGCACGGGTTTGTCCGTGTGTCTTGCTTCCCTGGTCTGCAACCTGCCGCTGAAGAACCTAAAGGTGGAACTGCAGAACAAGCGGCTGAGCCAGGACTTCGGTTTCTGGCTATTGACCTGCGTGATCATCGCCTTCCTGGCCACCAGCACCTTCACGGAGCAGATTGTTGCCCGGATCATCACCGATGATGCGGAACTCTACCGCGACGTCACCCTGTACCTCATTATCTTCATGGAGATTTTGATCTACACGGCGCTGTTCATCCTTGTCTACGAAATGCTGAAGAAGAAGGTCGTCCGCAATCTGCAGAAGGTGAATGACGGATTGACCGCCATCACCAACGGTAACCTGAATACCATTATTGACGTGCGGGATTATCAGGAATTTGCGGAACTTTCCGATGACGTGAACGCCACCGTATCTTCCCTGAAGCACTACATCAAGGAAGCGGAAGATCGCATTAACCACGAGCTGGAACTGGCGTATCAGATTCAGCGTTCCGCCCTGCCGTCTTCCTTCCCGCCCTATCCGAACCGCACGGAGTTTGACATTTTCGCCAGCATGAACCCTGCCAAGGAGGTAGGCGGCGACTTCTATGATTTCTATTTCGTGAGCCGCAACCATCTGGCCTTTACCGTGGCAGATGTTTCCGGCAAAGGCATTCCTGCCGCCCTGTTCATGATGACGGCCAAAACCGCTATCAAGGATCTGGCGGAAAGCGGCCTGCCGGTCAACGAAGTGCTGGAGCGCGCCAATGAACAACTGTGCACCAACAATGAAGCCGGCATGTTCGTTACCGCGTGGATCGGCATCCTGAACATCCGCTCCGGCCTGGTGCGCTTTGCCAATGCCGGCCACAATCCGCCGCTGGTTCGCCATGGGGACGGCACCTTTGAATATCTCCGCACCCGTTCCGGCCTGGTGCTGGCCGCCATGGAAGGCATGACGTACCGTGCCGAATCGGTGCAGCTTCAGCCGGGCGACACCATCTTCCTGTACACGGACGGCGTTACCGAGGCCACCAACACTTCCAACGAGCTCTACGGCGAAATGCGCCTGCGGCATGCGCTCAACATGACCAAGGCAACCTCCATGGAGCAGATGTGCCGCCGTGTGAAATCGGATGTGGACACCTTTGTAGGCTCCGCGCCCCAGTTTGATGACATTACCATGCTGGCGCTGAACTACAAGGGCAACCTGAAGGAAATCACCTGCGAAGCAAGCATTGCCAACATCACCAGGGTTACCGAATTCGTAGACAACCAGCTGGATTTCTACGGATGCACGCCGAAGGACAAGACCAAGATTGACGTAGCCATTGACGAGATTCTCAGCAACATTGCCAATTACGCTTACCAAGGCGGGAAGGGCAACGTGACGGTGCAGGTAGATGTCAATGACAAGTACGTGGAGGTTACCTTCCGCGACAACGGACCGGCCTTCAATCCCCTGCAAACGGCGGATCCGGATGTTTCGCTGGATGCCGAGGAGCGCTCCATCGGCGGCCTGGGCATCTTCCTGGTGAAGAAGACTATGGATCAAGTCACCTATACCCGCGCAGGCGACCAGAACGTGCTGAAGATCATGAAGAAAATTTTCTGCTGAACCTATTTCCACCAAGGGAAGACCTCAACGAGGAGGAATGACCGTTGAATACAAGCTGCAAAAACGGAACCCTGACCATCAAGCTGAGCGGCCGTATTGACTCCACCAACGCCGCAGAAATCGAGCGCGGCATCAACGAAGCCTGTGCCGCTGAAGCCCATGAATCGCTGATGCTGGATCTGGAAGACCTGGAGTACATCTCTTCCGCCGGCCTACGCGTCGTTCTGCGCCTGCGCAAGGCAGAGGCAACCCTGAGCCTGGTGAACGTCAACGCCGCCGTTTACGAGATTCTGGAGATGACCGGCTTCACGGAAATGATGCCCGTGCGAAAGGCTTTCCGCCGCCTGAGCGTGGACGGATGCGAGGTCATCGGCCAGGGCTCCAACGGCAAGGTGTACCGCCTGGATCAGGATACCATCATCAAGGTCTACTACAATCCGGACAGCCTGCCGGATATCCAGCGCGAGCGCGAGCTGGCGCACAAAGCCTTTGTGCTGGGCATCCCCACCGCCATCCCTTACGATGTGGTGAAGGTGGGCGACAGCTATGGCTCCGTGTTTGAGATGCTCAACGCAACGACCTTCTCCAAGCTGATCAGCGCCGATCCCAGCCGCATGGACGACTATGTGGGTATGTATGTGGATCTGCTGAAAACCATTCATGCCACCCATGTAGCCCCCGGTGATATGCCCTGCATGAAGGACGTGGTCATTGGCTGGGTGGACTTTCTGAAGGCATATCTGCCCGAAGATGAAGGCAGCAAGCTGTGCGCCCTGGTGCGCGCCGTGCCCGAGCGGGATACCATGCTCCACGGCGACTACCACACCAACAATCTGATGATGCAGGGAGACGAAGTCTTGCTCATTGACATGGATACCCTGTGCGTGGGTCACCCCGTGTTTGAGCTGGCCAGCATGTTCCTGGGCTTTGTGGGCTTTGGCGAGAGCGACCCGAACATCACCTTGAACTTCATGGGCATGAATTACGACCTGACCCGTGACTTCTGGCACAGGAGTCTGAAGCGTTACCTGAACACGGAGGATGAAGCCGCCGTACGTCAGGTTGAATTGAAGGCTATGCTCCTTGGCGAAGCACGACTCATGCGCCGCACCATCCGCCGCAATGGTCTGAACACGGAAGACGGGCAGAAGACCATCGCTCTGTGCCGCAAACACATCAGTGAAGCCCTTGCCGAGGTAGATTCGCTGGATTTCTGATAGACGTGAAAATTTCCGCAAAATCATCTTGAAATTTTTTTGATTTCGTGGAATAATTCCTGAGGCTCCTACGTTAGATGGGTGTACGAACCATGACGGTGGTGATCATCACCACTGAAGGGTTCGGCAAATCCAACCATTGGTAGCTTCGGAAGACCGCAGCGTCTTCCCAAATAAACAGGCGATATGCCTGATGAGGAGGAAAAATCCTATGAAAAAGTTCCTGTCCGTCGTTCTTGCTTCCATGATGCTCATGACCGCCGCTTCTGCCCTGGCTGACAACACCG
>CAVBFK010000147.1:0-2900 GCA_963594395.1 Lachnospiraceae bacterium | reverse complement strand
ACACCGCAAAGAAAAGCCACGGAATCATCTTATGCCTGCTCATGTAGAAGCTGATGATAATCAGCAGGCTCAGCTTCACGATTTCGCTGGGCTGTACGGAAAGGCTGCCAATGTAGAACCAGTTCTTGGCGCCGTTGGTCTCTTTGCCGATGATCAACGGCAACGCCAGCATGGCCAGCGACACCGGAATCATCAGCAGTACGGGGATGTGCCAGTTACGAATGATGCGCACCAGGTAGATGCACACCACCATGGCGCCTAATCCTACGCCGTAATAAATCGTCTGCTGATAGGCATAGTCCGGGTTGGTGGAGTACAGCACCAGCACGCCCAAGGCGCATAGGAAGTTGGTCAACGAAAGCAGCAGCTTATCGGTCGGAAACAGTCGGCTCAGCAGGTTGGTGCCCACGGAAATCATGGCCGGCACGCCCACTGCCAGGGCAAATGCCTGCCAGGCAAAGTCTTTGAGTCCCAGCAGAAGAAAGGCGCTGAAAAAGAAGAGCATCACGACCTGCGCCAGCCGCTTGCCGGGGTTGCTCCGCAGACGGTTACGCATGGCGATCCCTCCTTCTCAGCAGATGCCGCTTCAGGACAGATGGTTCTTCCCCTGCATCCTGTGAAAGGGCATCTTCTGTGTAGGAATTAACAGGCTGTTCGGACGCCTGATTCTCATAGGGTGCATTCCATGTGCCATCCTGTGCCCCATAGGCATAGGGATTCAGCTGATTGCCGTACGGCGGATCAGACACGTTCTGACCATAAGGATTCTGCATCGGATAAGGATTATTTGCCTGAGGATTCCCATACGGATACCCTTGATCCGGCGTCTGATAGGTCTGTTCCCATGCCGCCGGCACCTGATGGTACACCGTTTGACTGTTCTGCGGCACGTTATTCTGCGGCATTTCCGGTTCATCATCTGCCTGCATCATGGCCGGACGATCCGTCTCCAATCCCATAAAGACCCTGAGGCGCAGCGTCGCTTCACCAATTTTCAGGCATGAGCCGTGATGCATGGGGTGCTCTTTGGCCGTTTTGCGGTTCGTCACGGTTTCGCCGTCAATCTCCACAGAACATCCACGCCAGGGGAAAACCAGCAGACCCACGCCATTTTTGAAGAATACATCGCAGTGCCTGGGTGCAACACCTTCTACGGGCACAATCATGTCGCATCCGCGCACATAGCCCATCAAGCCCTCCCACGGCACAGGGATGGTCGAACCTTCCGGCAGTTCCTCATTGCCTGTAAGCACCACCATCTCGCCGATGGTGCCAGCATCCGGCAACTGCCTCAATCGGTGATGCTTTTCCCGGCGATCCTTCTTCAGCCACAGAAACGATCGCACAACAATCAACACGCCCAGCAGTATAAACCAGTACCGCGCGCCTAGGGAGAGAATCTCATAATACGCTTCGGGCATGTCCTGTTCCTTTCCGCTTCATTACGCCAGCATGTTGCGAAGCTCGGTCAAAAGCGGCTTCAGATTTTTCGGCGTTACCTCCGGATCGCGCTGGATGGAAATCACCAGATTTTCCGGGCGGAAGACCGATTGCGCCGCATCCAGCAGATCTTCGCAGGTCAAATCTTCATACATCTGCGCCGAAGCATCCAAGTCACAGCGAGACAAATCCTCCGCCAGACAGCTCCAGCCCATGAGTTCATTCATTTCATCAACCTCGTCCTGATAGAAAACGAGATTTTGGGTAAACTGCATCCGCGTCTCGTCCAGGCGCACAGGCTTCACGTACATGCGCAATCTGGCCAGCATGGTGAACACCTTGCGCAGGCTTTCCGCCAGATATTCTTGACGAACGTCGTAGCGGATGACCAGACGGCGGAACATGCCCAGCTCTTCAATAGAGGAATCGATTTCCGCCACCAGCGCCTGCTCTTCCCGCAGGGTCTGAAAAAGAAGCGAGTCATTGTCCGCACCCGTAATGGCATTCAGTACCTCACCCACCAGCGGAAATACATGATCGTCATTCAGGTCAAAGGCTAAATGCACCTTGGCTTGTCCGCCTTCTTCGTCCGATATATAGTCCGAGGTAGAATCCCGCATACACATATTCACGGGCGTCGGCTGTTCAAACGGCGGCTCGGTGGTGAAATTCTTCAGCTCCTCAAAGGACTGCACCACGGCATCTTCCATGGCCTGGGAAAAATTGCCTGTCAGGCACAAGCAGGCATTCTGCGGCTGAAAGAGCGTCTGCTGACCGCGGCGAATGGTCTCGGCAGACATGTTCGCAATGCCTTCTGCCGTGCCCATCAGCGGATAAACACCTGCGGAGGTTCTGCGCCAGCGGCGGTTGACTTCTTCCTCAAAGTCGCACTCATCCTGCTCAATCTGCCGGATGACCACCTGCTTTTCGGCATCAATCTGCTCCTGCGTCCACGGCACATTGGCAAAGAAGCGCAGGAACATGTCCAGCGCGTCATCAAAAAATCTGGGCAGCGTTTTCATGCGGAACACAACTGCCTCAGGGTAGGTGGAACCGTCCAATTCCGTGCCCATGCGATCCCACAGGCTGTTCATGGCCTGGGCATCCAGTCCGCCCAAGGAGCGGAAGCACAAATGCTCCAGCAGATGGCTGATCCCCTGATTTTGTCTGTTTTCGTACAGCGCGCCGCCCTTTAGGTATAAGCCGAACTGCATCGAGTGCAGATGGGTTTGCGGGCAGCAGAGTACGGTCATGCCATTAGCAAGCAAATGTTCATGGACGGCAGACATAGGACGTTCCTCCTCGGTTGTTTTCATGCACTCATTATAGAGGAAAAATCGCGGAAACGCAACCATGGTCCATAGAAATGTGGTAAGGAATGGATTGATGAATATGGACAAATAATGGGTCAAGGGACGAAGTCCCTTGACCTTTTGTTATTAGGAAAGGCGCAAAGCGTT
>CAVBFK010000146.1:0-2560 GCA_963594395.1 Lachnospiraceae bacterium | reverse complement strand
TTTTGAGAAGTCCTGTTCCGGAACTTTTTAAGTTTCAATGAAAGTCAACTCCATCGGAGAAGACCGCCCGAAGGAGTCCAGAGGGCGACCGCAAAGCCCTCTGGAATTAACATGCCAAATCAAGTTTATTGGCAGTGCATGCGAAGGGGTCCAGCGGGCGGGGTCTTCGACCCGTAACCGCAAAGCCCCCTGCAAAGTTGCAGCAAAGACTTGCCCCTTTTCCATAACACTTTCGGACAAAAGTGCTATGTCATTTCAAGGGCTTTCGCCCTCATTCAGAAAGGCAGACCATCCCATGAAAACATCCGATTTCGATTACTTCCTCCCTGAGGAGCTCATCGCTCAAACCCCCATGGAACCCCGTGACCACAGCCGCCTGATGGTCATCCACCGCTCCAACGGCACGCTGGAGCATAAGCACTTCTACGACATTGTGGACTATCTCCACGCCGGTGACGCGCTGGTCATCAACGAAACGAAGGTCATCCCCGCACGCCTCCTGGGCGTGAAGGAAGACACGGGCGTGCCGGTGGAAGTTCTGCTTCTCCGCCGCGAAAACGCCACGGACTGGGAAGCCCTCGTCCGCCCCGGCCGCCGCTTGAAGCCCGGCGCCTTCTGCACCTTCGGTGACGGTGCCCTGCGGTGCGAAATTCTGGACAACGTGGAAGACACCGGCGGACGCATGGTGCGCTTCCACTACGAAGGCGTGTTTGAAGAGCTGCTGGACAAGCTGGGTCAGATGCCCCTGCCGCCCTACATTCACGAGCAGCTGCAGGATCGCAACCGTTACCAGACAGTGTACGCCAAGGCCGAAGGCTCTGCCGCCGCACCCACGGCCGGTCTGCACTTCACCCCCGAACTGCTGGAGAAGGTTCGCCAGAAGGGCGTGACCATCGTCCCCGTGCTGCTGCATGTGGGTCTGGGCACCTTCCGCCCGGTGAAGGAGGAAGATGTGGACGCCCACAAGATGCACTCCGAGTTCTACCAGGTGACCAAGGAGGCCGCCGACACTCTGAACAGCATCCGCGCCGCCGGCGGACGGCTGGTGTGCGTGGGCACCACCTCGGTGCGCACCATCGAAACCGTGGCCGATGACGCAGGCGTGATTCATCCCGGCAGCGGCGAAACGGCCATCTTCATCAAGCCCGGCGTGAAAATCAAGGCGGTGGACGCCCTGATTACCAACTTCCATCTGCCCCAGAGCACCCTGCTGATGCTGGTGAGCACCTTCATGGGACGGGAGCAGGCGCTGGCCGCCTACAACACCGCCGTGCAGGAAAAGTATCGCTTCTTCTCCTTCGGCGATGCCATGTTCATCGAGTGATAAAAAGGCCCCTGTAGCATCTTTGCTACAGGGGATCGTTTTGACGATTAGTTACTCGTTGGATACAGGTGATGATACTCCAGGCGCTTGTAGTCGTCCAATGCCTCTCTCCGCATCTCATTGCGGTCATGATCGTGCATCAATGCGATGAGCCCTACAGCGACAACAACGAAAAGCAAAAATCCCATCATGACACCTCCTATGATTCGTCCTGTTGCAGTGATTCTTGCAATCTTGCTGTTTTCCTATCTCTATTATACACGATTCTGCCCAAAACGCAAGATATTTTGCAGGATTTTTTGCAAAATAAATCCCTGCTGATGACTTTTCCGTCATACAGCAGGGAGAAGGTTCATTCCGTTATCGATTCAATCAGAAATCTTCCTCATAGCAGCAGCATTCCACGCTGGCGGGCTCCACGCTATTGGCGAGCCACTGGGCGGAGATGTTGCTGTCCACATCGATGCGGACTTCCAGGCTGGAGCCGGCGGGCACGCCGATGTTGTACATGGTGTAGTCACCGGCATAGAGCAGGTTGCCGTCAGCGTCGTACACGGCGGCGACCACGTCTGCATCGTACAGGGTCTCGCTGGTGTTGTTGGTCACGGTGACCACCATGCGGTAGCAGGTGTTGCCCCACTGCTCGTAGCTTTCCACGGTGGCGGTAGCGTCATAGCGGGTGGTGGGTTCTTCCTTGCTGGTCTTGCCCACCACGGTCAGGGCGTGGTCAGCAATGTCGGATACCTTGTCGGAGTCCACATAGGAGCTGTTGATGATATAGCCCTTTTCGCCGGGAGCCAGGATGTTCGGATAGGTGAGATACACGGTGTCGGTGTCGGTGACATCGCCGCTTTCGCTGAGGATTTCCACGATGCCGCTGCTGAATTCCACATTGCTGTCGCCGGTGTTGGTGACCTCGGCATACAGATAGCCGATGCACATGCCGTAGGATTCGGTAGCAACATAGGTTTCCTTGGTAACTTCCAGGTTGCCGGCGGCCAGGGCGGCGGTGCAGCACAGGGTCAGGCACAGCGCCAGCAGAAGAGACACAAACTTCTTCACGGTTTTCAACCTCCTGATATTCATAGGGGATACGGTTTTATTGTAGCATTCACCAGGGGGATTGTCAAATTGACGCGGGTGTTGGACTGGTTAGCAGGGTTGTTGCTTGCCTGCCTTTATGGAGATATGGTATAATGACACATTGATAAAGTGTCATATACGCTTTATCAATGA
>CAVBFK010000145.1:0-2613 GCA_963594395.1 Lachnospiraceae bacterium | reverse complement strand
GAGATCTTCGACGGCTTCGTGCCGCATGATTGACAAGAAAGGCCAAATCCATTATAATACTTCAGTGAATCTGAACCTCAGGATGCACCTTGCGCAGCATGTTCCGGGCAGGGTGCTTCTTTATCGTTGATAGGATGAAAGGAGTCGATCCATCCATGGCAGAAGAAAAGCGCAATATCATGACCGAAGACGGTATGAAAAAGCTGCAGGAGCAGTTGGATTACCTCATCGGCACCCGTCGTAATGAAGTTTCCAAGCAGATCGAAATTGCCCGCGGTTTCGGTGACTTGAGCGAGAACGCCGAGTATGACGAAGCCAAGAAGGAGCAGGCCAAGGTTGAGGAAGAAATCAACCGTCTGCAGAACCTGCTGCGCACCGCCGTTGTGGTGAGCGAGAGCGAAATCAGCACCGAAAAGGTGAGCGTTGGCGTCACCGTGGTGATTGAAGACGAAGAGACCGGCGAGAACTTCGAATATGCCATCGTTGGCGCCGAAGAAGCTGATCCCTGGCAGAACAAGATCTCCAACGAGAGCCCTGTTGGCATGGCACTGATGGGCGCCCGCAAGGGTCAGATCGTTCCCATTGAAATTCCCGCCGGCAATGTGAACTACAAGATTGTTGACATTCGCCGCTAAGCTCTGTATCCATTCGTAAGGAGGAGTCCCCCATGGCTGATTATCCCGTAACACCCCTCACCCCTCCGCTGACTGAGCAGGAAATTATCCGCCGCCAGAAGCTGCAGGGCTTGCTTGATGCCGGTCAGAATCCTTATCTGATCACCAAGTTCAATGTAACCCATCACTCCACCGATATCGTCAACAACTTTGACGCCCTGGAGGGACAGGTTGTTTCCATCGCCGGCCGTATGACCAGCCGCCGCATTATGGGTAAGGCCTCCTTCGCTCATCTGCTGGACGGTGAGGGCGATGTGCAGATCTACGTGAAGCGCGACGATGTCGGTGACGAAGCCTACGCCGCCTTCAAGCAGGACGACCTGGGTGATCTGCTGGGTGTCACCGGTCTGGTGTTCCGCACCAAGACGGGCGAAGTTTCCGTGCATGCCCAGAGCGTGACCCTGCTGAGCAAGTCCCTGAAGGTGCTTCCCGAGAAGTTCCACGGCCTGCAGGATACGGATCTGCGCTATCGTCAGCGCTATGTGGACATGATCGTGAATCCCGAAGTGCGGGACACCTTCCGCAAGCGCACGAAAATTATCGCCGCTGTGCGTGAGTTCCTGGACGGCCGCGGCTTCCTGGAAGTGGACACTCCTGTGCTGCAGACGGTGGAAATCGGTGCTTCCTCCAAGCCCTTCCGCACCCACCACAATGCCCTGAACCTGGACATGTTCCTGCGCATTGAGACCGAGCTGTACCTGAAGCGGCTGATTGTCGGCGGCTTTGAACGTGTGTACGAAGTCGGCCGTATCTTCCGCAACGAGGGCATGGACGCTACCCACAACCCCGAGTTCACCTCTGTAGAGACCTACCAGGCCTATGCCGACTATCACGAAGTGATGGACATGGTGGAGCAGCTGTATGAGTTTGTGGCCATGAAGGCACTGGGCACCACCGATGTGGAGTATCAGGGCGAAATCATCCACCTGAAGGCTCCCTGGAAGCGCATCACCATGGCAGACGCCGTGAAGGAAGCCTGCGGTGAGGATTACGCCTCCTGGACCAGCGATGAAGAAGCCCGTGCCATCTGCGACAAGCGTGATGTGCATGTGGAGAAGGACGCCACCAAGGGCGAATGCCTGGAAGCTCTCTTCGATGAATTTGTGGAAGCAACACTGGTTCAGCCCACCTTCATCACCGATTATCCCGTGGAAATCAGCCCCCTGGCCAAGCGCAAGCCTGAGAACCCCACGTTGACCGAGCGCTTTGAGTTCTTCATCACCGGCCATGAGATGGGTAATGCCTTCTCTGAGCTGAACGATCCTATCGACCAGCGCCGCCGCTTTGAGGAGCAGATGCTGGCCCGCAAGGCTCAGGGCTTCAACGCTGAAATCGACGAAGACTTCGTGAATGCACTGGAGTATGGCATGCCTCCTACGGGCGGCCTGGGCTTTGGTCTGGATCGTATGGTCATGCTGATGACCAACAGCCCCACCATCCGCGACGTGTTGCTCTTCCCCACCATGAAGCCCCTGGACAGCGACAAAAAGTCTGCTGACAAGCCTGCCGAAGTGAAGGCTGAGGAAGCTGCTCCTGCCGCTCCCGCGGAAGAAGAGAAGATCGACTTCTCCAATGTGCAGGTCGAGCCTCTGTTCGCAGATTATGTGGACTTTGATACCTTCTCCAAGAGCGATTTCCGTGCCGTGAAGGTGCTGGCATGCGAAGCTGTGCCGAAGTCCAAGAAGCTGCTGAAGTTCACCCTGGACGATGGCACTGGTGAAAACCGCACCATCCTCAGCGGTATCCACGCTTACTATGAGCCGGAAGAGCTGGTCGGCAAGACGCTGATCGCCATCACCAACCTGCCTCCCCGTCCCATGATGGGCATCGAATCCTGCGGCATGCTGCTGAGCGCTGTCCACAAGGAAAACGATGAAGAGAAGCTGCACCTGGTTATGGTGGATAACCACATTCCCGCCGGTGCTAAGCTGTACTAATC
>CAVBFK010000144.1:0-4450 GCA_963594395.1 Lachnospiraceae bacterium | reverse complement strand
TCCATATTGTACTCGTTGTCTTCAATCAGAGGATAGAGGATATGGAGGCCGGTTTCTTCCTCGAAGGCCTGAATCTGTGCCAGCTCAGACTGCTTGATGCTCTTGTACTGGAAGCCAACGGCCAGGTAAGAGTCCGTGCGGGCGCTCCAGTAGGTCTTTTCCTTCTTGGTGGCATCAATCTGGGTGTAAGTCTCGCCCAGCTTGATGATGGGGCAGTATTCGCTCTCCAGGGCTTCTGCCATGGTGACGTCATGACCGTCCCAGTTCTCGGCACCGGCGCCGATACCGATGGCCTTGATCAGACCCACTTCGGAGTAGTTGCCGGTGGTGCCGCCGTCTGCAATGCCCATGCTGCGGAGCGCGGTAATACGCGGTCCCTTCTTGGCATACACCACGTCCATGAAGCTGTTCGCATGGTCCGTGAGGAACGGCGCCACAATGGAGAAGAGGCAAATGAGGATGATGATGACTGCTGCGGCAACAGACGCCTTGTTCTTACGGAAGCGGATCCAAGCATCTTTGAAGTAGCCGATGGGCTTATCATCGAACTTGGTATCGGTCAGGCGCTCATTGATATTGACGAACGCAAACTTCTCAGGCGGAATTGTCTTGATATCTTTATCCGACATTACTTCTCCCCCATTCTGATTCGAGGATCAATAAATCCGTAGCTGAGGTCCATAACGATACCGGCGAGCAGACCGATGAAGGTGTAGAACACGCAGTCGATCATGAACACGTCGTAGTCCAGCAGGTTCAGAGACTTTATGTAGAGCTGTCCGACGCCAGGCACGGCGAAGATCTGCTCGATGATCATCGAGCCGCCCAGCAGACCCACGAACTCCGAAAGGATGGAGGGCAGGATCGGCACGAAGGCGTTCTTCAGCGCGTGACGAGCCGTCGCCTGCGCACGGGTCAGACCCTTGGCGCGGGCAAGCAGCATGTAGTCAGAAGTCAGTGCTTCGGTCAGTTCGGCACGAACAAAGCGGGTATAGCCTGCGATGGAGCCGAAAGACAGAGCGATAATGGGCGGGATCATACTAACGAACATCTTCCAGGTGAAGTAACTGCCGCCGGCGTCCGCCAATGAATACATGGTCAGCGGGAGCCAGCCCAGCTTGAAGTACAGGAAGTACTGCACCAGGAAGGCGTACACATAGCTAGGAACGGAAATAAACACCATGACCAGGGTACTGATCAGGGAGTCATCCCACTTGTTTTTCCGAATAGCGGCATAGATACCGAACAGGATGCCGATCGGAACGGAAACAATCATGGAATAGAAGTTAATGAGAACTGTTGGTAAGAGCCGATCCCCCAGCACCTTTGCAGCGGGCGTACGGTAGGACACATACCAGGAAGTACCAAAGTCCCACTTCGTTACGATGTTCTTCACATAGATAAAGAACTGCGTCATCAGGGGCTCGTTGTAGCCCAGCGCTTCCCAGCGCTCCTCAATGGCAGCTCTTTGCACCTTATCCGTGGGCATTTCACGCGGCATCACACGGATCAGCAAGAAGGTAATCAGCGTGATGATCGAAAAGGTCACCAGCATCAGACCCAGACGCTTCAATACATACTTTGTCACCGATACTCACTCCTTTGGGCAGCCGGCGGATTTTGTTTTCCGGAAAACACCGGACGGCGGATTACGCACCCGAATTCTTCAGAAGACGCTAGCGCGGCGTGTCCTGAAATTGAGCAGCGGGTGAACTGAAACTACCGAAAGCAGGGGGAGCTAGAAACTCCCCCTGCCGTTCGGAGTACAAGAATAACGATTTTCAGTTACTCAGAATTACTCGTAGCTCAGAGTACCGCTCTGGCTGGAGACATATTCTGCCCACTCAGCATCGGTATAGTTGTACTGCATCAGCTCGAAACCGCCCCAGCCATAGGCCATGTTGTAGTCAGGAGTGATGTAGCTGCACTTGTAAGACAGCAGGCTGCAAGAAGTGGTGCTGGCCAGAGGAATACGATAGTACTTCTCCAGGTACAGCTTCTCCATGCTGGCAGTGATCTCCAGCTTGGTTTCGTTGCTTGCGCTTGCGAACTTGCCGGTGCCGACCATAGCGCGAGACCACTCGCACCAGGTCATGGTGACTTCCTCACCGTCAACGGTCAGGGTCAGGGTCTCGGTGGAAGGATCCCAGCAGCCAGCTTCGTTGATGCTGTACTGCTCGTTGTCGCAATACACCTGGAAGTTACGGAAAGGATACAGAGCAGCGCCGCCCCATGCACCGTAGCCGATAGCATATTCGCCATTAGCAACGTCGCCGTAACGGTCATTGATGTTGCCCAGACCTTCCAGGGTGATGTGGCCGAAGCCGGAACCTTCAGCAGCAGCGTTGATGTACTTGTTCATCAGCTCGATCTGCTTGTTGTCGGTGGAATCCAGAGCGCCCTTCTTGTAAGCAACGCGGATGGTGATGTCTTCACCAGCGGTGTACAGGCCGGCTTCCACCAGCTCCTGGCAAGCGGTAGCCATCAGAGTCTGAGCCTCGGTGAGGTTGTAGCCGTTGATGGACTTATAAGCATCTTCCAGGGTAGCGTAGGGAGTGCCCTCGCCGTACTCAACACCGTACAGCTCGCAGATTGCCTTCATAGCAGGCTCAGAGGAGCGATACATGGAGTTGGGGTTGTTGTAGAAGTCGTAGTAGTACAGGGTGTTCATCAGACCGTACGTGGGAGAGTAACCAGCGGTAGCGGTCACGAACTCGCTGCGGTCGATGGACAGGCTGAAGGCCTTACGGAAGTTCACGTTGCTCAGCACGACGGAGTTGGTGTTGCCCTTGGACGCATCCATGGTCTTCAGGTTTTCCACGCCGGTGTTGAAGAAGAAGGACTGGGTGTAGGTTTCCAGAGCCTTGTACAGCTGCTCGGAAGCGGCGTAGGTAGGCAGCTCTTCAGCGGAGGGAGCCCAGGAGTCCAGCTCGCCCTTCAGGAAAGCCTGCTTGGCGGCATCGTCGGTCAGCACGTTGATGACAACCTTGGTGGTGCGATAACGCTGCACGTTCTCGCCGTCCACTTCGTAAGGAGTGTAGGACACGAGGGTGCCGTCTTCGCCCTGCTCCCAGCCGTACCAGTTCTCGTTCTGCACGAGGAGCATCTGCTTCTCGTCCTGATAGGACTCGAGCTTGTAGGGGCCGTAGGACATGGTGGTGTCAACGCTGGTACCATAGTTGGTGGTCACCAGGGTGCCGGTGGTGTCCTTGCCTGCTTCGTACAGATCCTCATACACCAGCCAGTTGGAGGTGAAGGAGGTCAGTGCGTAGTAGTAGTCGATCTGGCTCTGCATGACGTAGATGATGGTGTAGTCATCCACCTTGTACAGACCCACGGTCTCGTCATAGCCAACTTCGGGCATGGGGATCGTGTACACGAAGTACATGGGCAGATCTGCCTCAGTCTCGCCCCAAGCTTCGTTGCCGGTGGTCACGGGAGCAAACAGAGCGTAGTTTGCATCGGTCAGGGGCACCAGGCCGTTGTCGTCGCACAGGGCAACCAGCTCTTCCCAGGTGTCCATTCCGAAGTAAGCGTCGCCGTAAGCTTCGACGTAGTCCTTCAGGGTGTTGCCGCTCAGCTGGGTAGACAGAGCATAGTTCACAGCCAGGTACATCTTGTAGCCTTCAGCGGTGACATACTGTCCGTCTTCGCCCACGGTCAGGTCGGCCATGGTGTACTTGCCGGCATTCTCGTTGAGAGAATCGCTGCCGCCGTAGTAGTAAGCGTTGCCGCCGGCCACTGCGGACTCACCTGCATAGTACAGGTTAGCGCGGTAGTTCTTCATCTCAGGATTCAGCAGCTGCTTCATGGAATAGATGTAGGTATCGGCATTGATGGGGGTGCCGTTTTCCCACTTTGCATTCTCGTTCAGCTTGATCTCGAAGACATAGCCTTCGGTCACATCGGAAGCAGTAGCGCCGTCAGGCAGGGTGACGTTGTACTTGGTCAGGTCATCCTGGTGGGTAGCGGTCACGTCCGTGATGGAAGTAGCCATCTCGTAAACCCACTGATAGACGCCTTCTTCGGTGTCTTCAGCCTGCATCGTTACGAAGGGGCTGGAGAGGTAGGTAGTGAGAATTGCATCGTCAGCGTTGGTCTCCCAGGTGTGGGGATTCCAGTTGTTGGCGAGTGCAGAGGTGTAGTCATTGAAGGTGTAGCTGGGGGTTTCGCCCTCAGCAGTGCCCGTGGTCACTGCCAGGCCCAAGGACATGGACAATGCCAAAAGCAAAGACAATGCTTTTTTCATGTTTCTCCTCCTCATCTTTTTCTTGCCCAGAAAGGGCGAATCATTATGCCCGGTACCCCTCTACCACGCATAAGAATCCATGGAAAATATTTTATCATGAATATAGGAAGTAGTCAAGAACAAAGGGATGTTAAATCCACGGCAAATTGTAGCGTTACAATAGATGTGAGACTGTGGGGATAGAAAAAGGCGATTGAGTTC
>CAVBFK010000143.1:0-2121 GCA_963594395.1 Lachnospiraceae bacterium | reverse complement strand
GAAACGACTGCGCGGGAGAGACACAAACGTCCTCTCCCGGAAAATCCCCTTATTGTTCCGGCACCACCATGAAGATCACCAAATCTTCCGGGCCGTCGTTGTAGGTAGCATGGGCATGTCCCTTGGGGCAATAATGCATCTGCCCAGGGAGCACCGTCTCCTCTTTGCCGTCATAAACCACGCGGGCTTTGCCGGAAGACACGTAGAAAATCTCGCTGTTGGTTTCATGGGTGTGCATACCGATGCTGGAGCCGGCAGGCAGACGGCCGATGCCGATGCGGTTCATGCCGTCAAAGGTCATCTTCACAAAAACGTTGCCATCGCCGCCCTTGAAGTGCTCTACTTCTTGCTCCTCCATGCCCGGGAAATCCAGAATCATATCATGACCTCCTCTATTGACCGGGGACTGCGTTATCTCTCAGTCCCCGGTTTTACCATTTCATTTCGACCTGAAAAGCAAAATTCCTCTGTTATTTTTCCAGCCAATTCCGGGAACGATCCACCGCGCGGTGCCAGCCGTGAAGCAGATTTTCCCGCTCATAGGCAGACATGGACGGTTCAAAGGTCAAATCACGCTGCCACGCCGCCGCTGTGGCTTCCACACTATCATACAGCCCCACGGCCAGACCTGCCAGCAGAGCCGCGCCCAGGGCGGTGGTCTCCATGATTCTCGGGCGAACCACGGGCACATTCATAATGTCGGACTGGAACTGCATCAGGAACGCATTGGCGCTGGCGCCGCCGTCCACCTGCAGTTGGGACGGAGTGGCTCCGCAGTCCTGTGCCATGGCCTGCATCAGGTCGGCAGACTGATAGGCAATGGACTCCAGCGCGGCGCGCACCACATGGGCTCGGCCGGTCCCACGGGTCATGCCCACCAGGGTGCCGCGGCTGTACATATCCCACCAAGGGGCACCCAGCCCGGTAAAAGCCGGCACAAGGTATACACCGCCGGTGTCCTTCACCGAGGTGGCCACGCCTTCGCTTTCCGCCGCTGTGGAAATAAGCTTCATCTCATCCCGGAGCCACTGAATCGTGGCGCCACCCATGAAGACGCTTCCTTCCAACGCATAGGTCGGCTTGCCGTTGATGCGCCACGCCATGGTAGACAGCAGACCATGCTCGCTGTGCACCCGCTTATCACCTGTGTTCATGAGCATGAAGCAACCCGTGCCGTAAGTGTTCTTCACCATGCCTGCCTTCAGGCAAGCCTGGCCAAACAGGGACGCATGCTGATCCCCTGCCATGGCGGCCACGGGAATCGGCCGACCCAAAATCGAAGGGTCCAGCATGCCGATGATGCCGCTGGAATCTACCACCTTGGGCAGGCAAGCCCGAGGAACATCCAGAATTTTCAGCAGATCATCGTCCCAATCCTGGGTTTCCAGGTTAAACATCATGGTGCGGCCTGCATTGGTGGCATCTGTCACGTGGGGACGTCCTGTCACCAGGTGCCATGCCAGAAAGCTGTCCACCGTGCCGAAGCACAGTTCGCCCGCTTCTGCCTTCTCGTGCAGATCCAGATGATCCAGAAGCCACGCCAGCTTCGTGCCCGAGAAGTAGGCGTCCGGGATCAAGCCCGTCTTCTGACGAATCATGTCCCCATAGCCTTCCTTCAGCAGACGCTCCACATTGTGCGCCGTTCGACGGCACTGCCACACAATGGCGTTGTGCACGCAGGTGCCCGTTTCACGATCCCACAGGAGCGTTGTTTCCCGCTGATTGGTAATGCCGATGGCCGCAATATCTGCCACATCCACACCGCTGAGCTTTACGGCCTGCCGCAGTGCCATGATCTGGGTGGTCAGAATGTCGTTGGGGTCATGCTCCACCCACCCGGGCTTGGGATAGTGCTGGGGAAATTCCACGCCCTTTGCCGCCAGCATCTGCCCTTTGGTGTCAAACACCACGGCACGGGAGCTTGTTGTCCCCTGATCCAGAGCTACCAATACCTTCTGTGCCATAACATACCTCCATAAACCCGAACACGCGTCGGGTGAAATGCATAAGAAAGATAAAATAAGCAAAGGCTCAGGAGTTTATCGCCCCTGAGCCTTTGGGAGGGGTCGAGCCCCTATGTTTCATTACTCTTCCAGAGAAATGCCGTAGATGTAAGCCGTA
>CAVBFK010000142.1:0-5695 GCA_963594395.1 Lachnospiraceae bacterium | reverse complement strand
ACTTCCGGTCGCTCTTCCAGATTTCTTGAAGCAGCGGCTTCATTCAGTGATCAATCCTCCAGCAGACCAAGCTCGCGGAACTGTGCCAGCAGTGCGTCTAGATCCTTGGCGGCAGTGGCCTCGTCCACATCGAATTCGGCAAGCATGGCGGTGAGGAGGTCTTCGCGGGAAATAGGCTGCTTCAGCTGTTCAAAGATGAACGCTGCTGTTTCGCTAAGAACAACAGTGCCATTGAACTTGTCGATGTTCTCATTGGTGGGCATAACCATATACTCATCCGCAACATTGCGGAGAACAAAGCCTTGCTTCAGCTGCATTTCGGGTAATTCCTCCTGTATTTCCTCGGGATGATTGAAAAGAATGCGGTACGTCTCTTGCGCATCGGCGGCATCAGGGCCGCAGAACAGCCGATAAATCGGCACCGTTCTGCAGAGCTTCCGCATGTTCGCCATGGCAAGGACAGCCGTATCCGTGTCCCACATGGGCACAAAGCATTGGCGGATCAGTCTGTGATAGGCTTGATCGCTGCTCAGCTTCCGCACGTGGGTGACGGGCGAGCGCCGTACTTCCAGAATGGCTTTCAACGGACGTTCCACATCGCGGAAAATCTGTTCCTTGCCGTCCCACGGCACGCCGCAAGCAATGCCGCCGTCTTTTTCAATGCGCACGGCAGGGCGATCGCCGCTGATGAACTCCGCGCCAAGTGCATCATGCCATGCCATCGCACGGGTAGACTTGCCTACGCCGGAATCGCCGGTAAAGCACACGGCCATACCGTCTACCTCCACGCACGCAGCATGGAGGGAGACGGTTGATTCGTAACAGAATCTGCTTTCAAATGCTGTACGCAACAGGAAACGCATCAATATACTGACGATCTCTTCCCCGGGGATTTCAAGTGCATAGCCCGTGATTTGTTGAAAATCAGGACTTGCAACCACATAGGGAATCGAAATGCCATTATTGCAGCAGTAAAGCCAGTTTCCATCCTCTGCCCTGTAAACCTTCACAAGATCGCTTACATGCACCAACGTTGCGGTTTTGAAAATGCTCACATCGTAGGTCGGCAGAATCCGGATTACATACGCTTCTTGTATTTTTTTGAAGCAGTTCATTACTCTGCGGGCCAATTAGCGCAGCCTAGAGGCTTCGTATAGTAAGTCGTGCAGCTCGTCGCGGACTGCTGGCATCTCTGAATATCATCACCAGAGCCATAGGTGGCAACCCAGCCAGATGCGACAACCACCTGGTCGTTGTAGTTGAATCTCACCAGTTCAGCCTTCGGAGTCGTGTATTCACGCTTCATGCTATCACTTTCCTTTCACAGTTCTGCTTGAGCTCCGGGTCATCGCTTGATGCAATGACCCGGAAAATCAAGTCAATGAGTACCATTAGCCGGGCTGCTGCTTGCAACCGCTGCCGGAATAGAACAGACTGCAGCTCGTGCTGCTCTGCTGACAACGATCAATGCCTGCGGCAGAGCCATAGGTTCCAACGGCGCCAGATGCAACAACAACCTGATCGTTGTAGTCGAACTTTACCAGTTCAGCCTTCGGAGTCGTGTAATTACGCTTCATCTGTGATTCTCCTTTCGTCATGATCGTTATTTATATACATGGCTCCCCTTCGGCAAGTTCAATGATCCCTGCCTCCAGGTAGCTTGTATATCGATTGCATACCGCCCGATTCAGTGGCCCGTTCAGCACACCCGATGTCTTTTCCGCTGAACAGGATCTGCACAGTGACAGCATTTTGCACCCTCGGCATTCCTCGGGTGGGCGGTAAGCTGTCATGGTCTTTTTGATCCATGCCCATGCATCCGCATAGCCGTATTCCAGCACGGATCGTGTGATGGTGTAGAAGGGAATGCACGGCTGCATTTCGCCCTTCCAATTAATGTGGCAGGTGCTTTGACCTGACGCACAAGGAATGTTGCCGATTGGTGCAAAGTTTTTCGGAAGGCGCTCCACCTGTTTGATTGTCTTCCGCTCAACGTGTGATTCTTCTGCCGCATTTTCCAGCGAACGGCTGTAATCCCGCTCATCTGTTTGGAGCTTCACACACAGTTCGTCCTTGGGGGCAAAGGTATCAAAGCTTCGGCCAGTGTTTTTCCGCGCGGGAAGTGCCACACCGCCAACACCGTACTCTACACCCGTTTTCCGCAAGAAGGTCAGCAACTCGTGCGTGTCTTCCTGGGTGTATTGGCTTGGCGTGACGGTCAGCATCACACGGATTTTCCGCTGTTTCAGTCGTTCAATGGCTTGGGTCACATCTGCGAAGGCCCGGCGCCCTGTCACACGTTCGTAGGCATCTTCATTGCTTCCGTACAGGGTAATCTGCACAAGGGACGGCGGATTCTCTGCAAAGAAATCAGCCATCTCTTCCGTAATCAGCTGACCATTGGTCAGTACGGAAATCTCCACGCCGCAAGAGCGAAGATACAAATACAGTTGCTTGAATCCCGGATGGGTCAGGCACTCGCCGCCTGTTAAGTCGGCATGCATCATGCCCGCATCTACTGCTTGCCGCATGATGTCCAGCCACTGTTCTGTAGAAAGAACGGTGCCTTCTTTCTCCATCTGTTCTTTCGTAAGATGGATGTAGCACATCTTGCAGTCAAAATTGCAAAGAGGTGTTAACTCGAACCCAACATTCAACGGAATGCCGCGCATCCGCGCTTGAAGCTCTCTGAACTTGTCAAATTCCTTTTTTAAGGCGTAGCCTTCGTATCCGTCCTTCTGCAAGTCTTCCAGCAACTCAATGGCATTGCTGTACTCTCTGACTTCCGTTTTGCTCAAGGGTCCTCACCTCCTCCATCCCAGTTTTCTCAATGTTCTCCCTGCCAGTGCCCGGGCATTCCAGCACACTTTCCGAATCGGCAGGGTTGCCATCCGCCAGCGGCCGTAGGCGCGGGCTTGGGGGCAGTCCAGGGAAATCGTTTTGCCGTCCCGCTGAAAGCTTGCGGCCAGCCCCCACACCGAGGCGAGGGGCTGCCAGGGTTCCGGGCACCGGCAATGGTCACCCAAGGTCTGGACTTGATTGTCCTTCAGGCGGTACACCCGGTGCACCACGTAGCGTCCCTTGGGGTATTCAAAAAGAACCACGTCCCCGCACTTTAAGGGGCGGGTCAGCGGTACGATGGATACCAAATCCAGGTTGCGGCGAATGAGGGGCGTCATGCTGTCCCCCTGCAAGGGTATGCACATGGCCGGTGCCGCGCCGGTCAAGGCGATGTTGTGCCACTGCTCAATGGTCAGCTTGCGTTCGGTCATTTCTTCTCTCCCGCCAGCTTCCAGCCAAAGGTCAGCAGCCGATTGGTGTATTCTTCATCCGTCAGCTTCAGCAGGTTTTCCTTGGCTTCCTGCATCCGCACCGGGCGGGCAGTCACATTGTGCGCATCGGAGGCGATGACGTCAATGGCCTGCTCTTTTAGCATGCGGTGCACAAAGTACTGCATCCGCAAGCCCCGCGGGTGAGTTACCGTGTGGCAGTTCATCTGATAGGTCAGGCCGTATTCTTCCCGCATCTTAATGGCCTGCTTGGGATGAAGCATCAGGTCGGTATACCGTTCCACATGCGCCACAATGGGCGCGTAGCCGGCGCGGTACAGCCTGTCTGCCGCATTGCAGATGTTCTTGAGGGAGGTCTCCAGCTCAAACTCCACCAGCACGAAGCGGCTGTTTCCCAGGGGAATCAGGTTTCCTGCCGCCAGATGCTCAATGGCGGAATCCCGGTAGAAGATTTCGCATCCGGGAAGAACCCGAATGTCCAAGCCCTGATCCTTGCAGTAGTGCTTGGCCTTCTTCAGCCGCTTGTGATACAGCTTGGGATCCGGCATTTCCCCTGAAGGATCGCCGTGGCAGGTAGCAAACACCAGCCCGACGCCTTCCGCCGCATCCTGCTCCAGCAGAGCGTGCATTTCTTCTTCTGTTTGGGAACCGTCATCCAGCCCCCACAGCACGTGCTGATGCACGTCAGCAAGCAATCCTTGCTTCAACGCTGTTTCTTGCCTCCGCTCACGTCATCCTGTTCGCGCTGCTTGGCATTTTTCTTGCCGTAACTGCTGTAGTAGGCAGAGTAGCGCTCGGAGCGGTAGTAGTACTTGCGGTTGCGGAAGGACTTCAGCTCAACGCCGTTCATCACGGCGCCCAGTACCTTGCAGCCGGTCTTAGCGATGTTGGCCGTTACATCGGCGATGTCCTGATTGCGTCCCCGGTTGTAGGCCACCACAATGACCGCACCGTCGCAATACTTGGCAATCTCCATGGCGTCCACAATGACCCCGGCCGGGGGCGTGTCCACCAGGATGTAGTCAAAGTTTTCCTTCGCGGTGTCCATCATGTCCGCAAAGCGGGGCGAAGCCAAGAGCTGCATGGAGTTCAGCACTTCACGGCCGGCGGGGAGCACGTAGGCGCCGGGGATATCCGTCTGATAAACGGCTTCTTCCAGCTCGCACTTTCCGGCCAGATACTGAGCCAGACCGTAGGCGTCCTGTCCCGTGTAGCTGAAGCGATAGCGCCGCGCCAGGGTGGAACGGCGAAGGTCTGCGTCAATGAGCAGGACGTTTTTGCCGTAGCCTGCCAGCGTCCGCATGACGTTCATGCTGATGCTGGACTTGCCTTCCTGCTCGTAGCGGCTGGTAAAGAGGATGGTGCGAACATCGGCACCGCAGTAGGACAGGTTCGTGCACAGGGTGTTCATGGCCTCTGTGCCTGCGTAGTTCAGCTCCGGGAAGTAGGTAATGTTAAGATAGTTCAAGTCTTACGTGCCTTCTTTCCGTGAGATTTGCTTCCGGACAGAAGGGGGTTGGCCGGAATCACTGCCAGCGTGGGAATGTTGGCATAGTGCATAATGTCTTCCGGGGACTTGGGGCGGTTATCCAACAGGAAAATCATCACCAGAATCACCAGCACGCCGGCCGTACCCAGCAGCATGCCGCGAATGACATAGCTTGTGATGCTGCCGCTGGTGGATGTGCCGGGCACCAGGGCAATGGAGAAGGTGCTGGGTTCATCCGAGCCCATGGTCTGCACAATGAACTTCTTGGCCGCAGTCGCGTAAGCGTTAGCCACAGCCGCCGCCATTTGGGCATCCGTGCTGGATGCGGTAATGTACAGCACGCGGGTATCTTCCGGATTGGTGACACTGATCATGCCCTGCAGGGTGGAGTAGCTGTAGTTGGTACCCAGCTCCTCGTTCACCATCTGATGCACTTCCCAGGTTTTGAACACTTCCTGGTAGTCCATGGTCAGGTTGGTGCCGATCTGCAGGTTGGCCATAATGCCTGTGCCCGTGGTACCCATAATGTAGAGCTTGGAGGTGGCGGTATAAATCGGCACCACCCGCGCTGATGCATAAACGCCCATGAGCACCGCACCTACGATCATACCCAGCAGAATCAGGTGCAGTTTGGAAAGCAGATAATAGAACAGTTCAATCAGGTCAATGGTCTGAGGAGCGCTGGTCCGCTCGGTTACCTGCATGGCGGACGTTTCTTCCGTCTTCTGCCGTGCATCCATGCGGGCAAGAATCTCTGCGAACAGTTCTGCTTCATCAGACCGCTTGATCTGCTTGTCTTCGCTTTCCGTCTCGTTCTGATTATTCTTCATTTGCACAACTTTCCCGGGCACCTTGCCATAAAAGTCTGCCCGTTTTCTTCAGGGATTATTCCGTTACAACCGGCACGCTCAGCACC
>CAVBFK010000141.1:0-3940 GCA_963594395.1 Lachnospiraceae bacterium | reverse complement strand
TTCGCTCTGCGGAGCGACAAGGGGGCTTTGCGGTCGCCCCCTTGACCCCTTCGCACACTTCCTCTTTAAGGCAATGGGTAATGTAACTTAATACACTATACTTAATACACTATATGGAAGTCAACTCTCTAAGGAGTGCACTGCGAAGGGTCCAGGGGTGGGGTCTTCGACCCGTAACCGCAAAGCCCCTGGAATAAGGAATGACATTTGCTTATTCCATACGACATGCTGGCTCTTAGCAATTTTTTTCTGCAGAGCAATAAGAGGGAGCACATTACACCCTCTGAAAACTTCCTTGCTTGCCTTTCCCATCTATGGTATGATAACTTTCGAAAGGCGGTACAATCATGATGAAAAAATTGAAGGCATTCTGCCTGATGTTGCTTCTGCTGCTCTGTGTTTCATCCATCGCTCTTGGTGAAACATTCACCTTCTCCCTGGTCGGTGACTGCACGGTCGGTGACCAGTGGATCTACCACGGCTACGGTTCTTCCTTCACGTACAAGATCTCTCAGGCCGGATTGGATTATCCCTTCAGCCTGGTGGCAGACCTGTTTGCCGCAGACGATCTAACCATCGCCAACTGCGAGGGCGTTCTCACCGACCGTCAGCCCGGCAGCAACGCCAAATTCATGACCCTGGGTGCAGAAACCAAGTTCGGCGAGGTTTTCAAGCTGGGCAATGTGGATGTCTGCAACATTGCCAACAACCACGCCAAGGACTTTGGTGAAAAAGGCCGTCAGGATACCATCGACACCCTGACCGCCCTGGGCATCGGCGTTTTTGGCGACGATGAGCTTTACGAAACCGAAATCAAGGGCGTCAAGATCGGCATCGTTGGCTACACCTATCCCATCAATGAATCCAAGATGAAGCGCTATGCCGCCTCCATTCAGCAGTTGAAGGATGACGGATGCACCTTCATTATTGCCAGCGCCCACTGGGGCAAGGAAGAAAGCTACAACATCAATCTGGATCAGCGCACCTACGGCCCCGAGCTGATTGACCTGGGCGCCGATATGGTATACGGCCACGGTTCCCACACCCTGCAGCCCATTCAGATCTACAACGGCAAAGTGATCTTCTACAGCCTGGCGAACTTCACCTTTGGCGCCAACTCCTCCCCCAAGGATGACGACACGGCCGTGATGCAGGTGACCTACACCATTAACGATGACGGCACCATGGATCTGCAGAAGCTCACCGCGCTCCCTTTCAAGATGTGCAAGGACAGAGACTTCCGCCCTTATCCCATCGAGGATGAAGAAGGCAAACTGCAGGTGTGGAAGAAGCTGGTCTTCTACAAATCCAAGGATCCGGATTCCGGTCTGCCGGAAAGCTTTCTGACCACCGGCGTGGCCGTCTTCCAGGAAATTGAGGAAGAAGCGACGCCTACCGATCTGACCGAGGCCACGCCCACGGACGTAGCGGAAGCTACCCTCACCGACCTGCCCGAAGCAACGGTCAGTGACCTGAACCTATCGGTTGCAGAAACCTCCGAAGGAGAGTAACCTATGCATATTCTGCTTGTAAACGACGATGGTATTGAAAGTCCGCATTTGCACATGCTCTGCCGTGCCGCCGCGGCGCGTGGACACCACGTTCTGGTCTGTGCCCCTTCCACCCAGCAAAGCGGCAAGAGCTACAGCCTGACGATTTCTACCCCACTGATGGTTACGCCCTATGAGATGGAAGGTGCGGCGGCAGCCTGGGCAGTGGACGGCACACCTGCAGACTGTGCTCATCTGGCCGCAACAGCCTTGGCAGAGGAACCCATTGACCTGTGCATCAGCGGCATCAACCATGGCTACAACGCCGGTCTGTCGATTTATGCTTCTGGCACCGTTAGCGCCGCCCGTGATGCGGCTTTCCGCGGCATCCGTTCCATGGCACTGTCCATGGAGGTTTCTACGCCGCAGGAAACGGCGCATTTCTTTGCCGAATGGGCGATCCGTTTGGGAGAACATCTAGCCGAGACAGATGCGCCCAAGCAATCCGTGCTGAATGTGAATCTGCCGCCTGTGCCCATCTACAATCTGCAGGCACCCCGTTTCTGCCCCATTAGCACCGCCATGTGGAGCGACGGTTACGAGCACCGCGTAAGTCCCCGTGGAAAGAGCTACTACTGGCTCAACCTCTACCAGGACGCCGCGCCCGACCCGGAAAGCGACATTGACCTGCTGGAGAAAGGGCACATTACCTGCACCTTCATCGGCCCGACCGGTATCGAGAATGAAGGCTACGAAAGCCTGCTGGAGGATTTGTAATCCTTCCTTGACGGAAGATTGCACAGGCAGTACAATCGTTTTAGGAAATCAAGGCTATCGCTTTTGGTGATAGGTCTTAAGGGAAAAAGGAGAATTTCATATGCTCTACGAAGGAAAGATTTGGGTTGGCAGTGGTGACAAAGCCGTTTGCCTTCTGCCGCAAATGGCCAACCGTCACGGACTGATTGCCGGCGCAACGGGCACGGGCAAAACCGTATCCCTGAAGGTGCTGGCAGAAGGTTTCTCAGACATGGGCGTACCCGTGTTTCTCAGTGATATCAAGGGCGACCTTAGTGGCATGGTTCGCCCCGGTGAGCACAGTGATGCGCTGGCAGAGCGGCTGACGTCCTGCGGCGTGCCCAGCTTCCAGTACAAGGCTTTCCCCACGGTTTTCTGGGATGTGTACGGTGAGCAGGGGCATCCTGTGCGTGCTACCATTCAGGAAATGGGTCCCCTGCTGCTCAGCCGCATGCTGGGGTTGAACGACACGCAAACCGGCGTGATGAACGTTCTTTTCCGGGTGGCAGATGACGAAGGCATGCTTCTGCTGGATCTGAAGGATCTGAAAGCCATGCTGGCCTATCTCGGTGAACACGCCCGTGACTACACCCTGCAGTACGGTAACGTATCGGTTGCCTCTGTAGGTGCCATTCAGCGTGCCGTGGCTGTGCTGGAGGGTCAGGGCGGCAATCTGTTCTTTGGCGAGCCCGCGCTGAACATTGCTGACTGGATGCAGTTGGATGAAGACGGCCGCGGCGTCATCAACATTCTGGCCGCTGACAAGCTTTTCAATAATCCCACCATGTATTCCACCTTTATGCTGTGGATGCTCAGCGAGCTATACGAACTGCTTCCCGAGCAGGGGGATGCTGACAAGCCCCGCATGGTATTCTTCTTCGACGAAGCGCACCTACTTTTCAACAATTGTTCCAAGACCATGTTGGAAAAAGTGGAGCAGGTGGTGCGCCTGATTCGCTCCAAGGGTGTTGGCGTTTACTTTGTGACACAATCCCCCGCCGACATTCCCATGACCATTCTGGGTCAGCTGGGCAACCGGATTCAGCACGCGCTCCGCGCCTACACGCCTCTGGATCAGAAGGCTGTCAAGGTGGCGGCGCAGACCTTCCGCACCAATCCTGATTTCGACACGGAAGAGGCCATCAGTACCCTAAAGACCGGCGAAGCGCTGGTGTCTTTCCTGGACGAGCACGGTGCTCCCGGCGTTGTAGAGCGTGCGACCATTCTGCCGCCCCAGTCCTACATGAAGGCCATTGATGCCGAAACGCGGCAGGCCTGCATGGAAAGCAGTCCCTTTGCCGGCGTCTATGATGAGATGGTGGATCGTGAAAGCGCCTATGAGGTGCTCTGCTCTTCCTTCCAGAAGGAGCAGGCCGCCCCTGCCGCTTCCCAGCCGGTGCAGGTTTCCACGGCAGAACCGAAAGTCACCAAGCCCCAGGGATTCATGGTTTTTGATCCCACCACAGGCACTTACGTACAGCGTCAGTTGCCCAACATGGCGGCTGTGCCCACCCTGGAAGTGCCCGCACAGCAGGCACAGTCTCAGGTACAGCAGATGCCCGTGATGATGTTCGACCCCACCACAGGTCAGTACGTCCAGCGGATGATGGCCATGCAGTTAGATCCCGCCACAGGCAATTACGTAGCCGTACAGC
>CAVBFK010000140.1:0-2045 GCA_963594395.1 Lachnospiraceae bacterium | reverse complement strand
GTCTGCAGTACCTCCAGAATGATCTTCATGGCCAGGTCGTGGGCAGACAGCTGATAAGTCTGTAGGTAGTGGGTCACATCCATGAACACCTCGTCAATGGAGTAGACCACCACATCCTCCGGGGCAACGTATTTCATGTAGATGGCGTAGATTTTGGTGCTGTACTCCATGTAGTACGCCATGCGCGGGGGGGCGATGATAAAATCCACCGCCAGGGAAGGATTGCGTTTGATTTCCGATAGAAAATGGGAAGCACCTTCCAGCTTGCGACCAGGGGCATCGTGGCGCCGCCGGGCATTGATGTCCTGCACGCGCTGACGCACTTCAAACAACCGCGCACGGCCGGGAACACCGTAGCTCTTGAGGGACGGCGTCACGGCCAGGCAGATGGTTTTGTCCGTGCGGCTCTCGTCTGCCACCACCAGATTCGTGTCCAGCGGATCCAAGCCGCGCTCATGGCACTCGACAGAGGCATAGAAAGACTTCAGGTCGATGGCGATGTACGTTCGCTGGGTCATCCTCTGCCTCCTTCCATGACTTACTCAGGTTCGCTTACTTCTTGAAAAAGTGAAAATCACAGCAGTCACCGCCGTAGCCCAGGGTTTTCGTGCGGAAAAAGCCGATTTTCTTCAATCCGCCGTAGGTCACATCGTCCACGTCACAGAACAGCTTGCACAGCTCGGGACAGCCGTTTTCCACACAGGCCGTGTGCCACAAGCATTTGGTAATGGTGATGTCATAGCAATTTTTGCCGCACTGCTGGGTGCTGACCTGCAGGTCGGTGGTGCGCATGATTTTCAGAAACACCTTGCTGTAGATGGTGTAGAAGCAGGGGAAGACCTCCATGCTGGCGGTCGATGCATGCTTCTTGGCGGCCACAACGTCCAGCATGTACTTGCGCATGGAGGATGTGACCGCATCTGCGGAAAGATCGCTGTCGTTCAGCGCTTGATACAGCGCAATGCGGGGCAGAATCGTCTGCACCAGCGTCTTCATTTGGTTCTCTGTTTTGCCGGTGGTTTGTCGGATGATGCCGTCCAGCGTCTTTTCCTGCTGGACGAACAGCTCGTTTCCCTTGGTTTCGCCGAATTCCTGCATGAGAAAGTTCTTGATCTGCTTTGCTGCTTGATGGTCATTGCTTTTTCCTCCACAGCGCACTGCCGCTTTGCACCTGCCGGCACTTTGCGGCGAAGCCCTGATCTGCCGGGCTTTTGCATGATCAAAGTATACCGTGAAAGGGGTGGAACGTCAAGAGTAGGGGAACAGGCGTTAGCAATTTGATAAAACACAGAGTCTCTTATTCAAAATCTTCCCCTCCCATCTTGACAGTTCCCGCATTGTGCGGTATCTTTGGAAGGATGGAAACAAGGAGGTGCGGCTCATGCTGTTTATCGGCATCTGCGGCGCAAGCGGCAGCGGTAAATCAACCCTGGCAGAAGCTCTGAACGCAAAACTTGGTGATCGGTGCTGTGTGCTGCAGCAGGATGCGTATTATCACGATCATCCCCACCTGACCTTTGATGAGCGGGTGTTGCTCAACTATGACGAGCCCGGCATCTTTGATCACGATCTTCTGCTGGAAGATGTGCAGAAGCTCATGGCGGGGGAGCCGATTACCAAGAAGCAGTATGACTACACCCTGCACCGCCGCGCAGATCGGGATGATATTCTGATCTACCCGCGGGACGTGATGATTCTGGAGGGCATTCACTGCTTCCACGATCCGCGCCTGTGCGAGCTGATGTACCTGAAGCTCTACATGAGTGTGGAGCCGGACATCTGTCTGCTGCGCCGCATTAAGCGGGATATCAAGGAGCGCGGCCGCGAGATTGACGGCATCTCCATGCAGTACCTGTCTACCGTAAAGCCCATGTACGATAAGTACATCCGCAACTATGTCTCCGAGGCAGATGTGATTGTGGCCAACGGCGGCCGCAACGCGCGCATTGTGGACATCTTGGCTGGCTACGTGCAGGATGCCCTGACCCGGGGGACGGAAGCGTAATAAAAAGGATCGAGAGCCATTGCGGTTCCCGATCCTTTTC
>CAVBFK010000139.1:0-6069 GCA_963594395.1 Lachnospiraceae bacterium | reverse complement strand
CCCACGGCCTGCTGCTTAGGAGGCAGCCGCTCTATCCTACTGAGCTACGAGACCATGCTATGCAGAACACTGCTCATTATAGCATATCCCGAAAAAAAGAACAACCACAGAAATTTCCGTGGTTGTTCTTGGGTTCATAGGAGCCGCTATCCCCTATCACATGAAGTACTGGACGCACACCAGCGTGTAGGCGGTTACGGCAAGCACGGCCAGATTCAGGATACCGAAGACCATGGTCCAGCTGCTCTTGTTCATCTGGTTCTTAATGCCCTCGGGCGACAGGAGCATCAGCAGCAGAGGCATCACCGGCAGGAAGTACCGCGCCTGCACGCCGGTAAAGTCGCTGGAACCCACGGCCGAGAAGGCCACATACAGCGTGGTGAACACCATGCCGATGCTCATGCCGGCAAAGATCATCATGGCCAGGCGCTTCTTCCAGTCCAGGCGCTGGTTCAGGGAAGGATCGTTATCCGTGAAGGCGGTGAAGAGCACCAGTCCCAGATGGAACCAGCTCCAGAAGCCGCTGCATTCGCCGGTGTAGCCCCACAGCACGCGAACGGTGTTGATGAAATAGGTGTCCAGGTTGTTGAAAATCGCGGCAAAGAAGTAGCCCAGATACGTCAGCGGATGGCTGAAGATGAAGGCAAACTGCCCGGAGGTGTCGGCCACATCGCTCTTGGTATCCTGCAGGGCAACACTGCCGCCGAAGACGCTGACAGCCATAGCACCCACCACGGCCAGCGTCAGTACAACGATCATGCACTTGAAGGCAATCCGCTGGCTGTTGGTTGCAAACTTACTGCGGGGAAGCAGCAGCGCCAGAAGCAGCATGGGAATGTAGACGATTTTTGTCATGCTGCCCAGCACGAAGGCAAGCATGATGCCCAGCGCCCGCTGCCAGGTAAGGCGGGTCTTGCTGTCCATGATGGCATCCATCACCAGGGCGATGCCCAGATAGCAAAGCGCCGTGCCGGTGGCGTCATAGGACATGACGCAGGCCTGGAACATGGCGCCGGGATACAGCGCCACACAGGCCATGACCATCTTGAACCGGCGGAGCTTCTTCACGGCGAAGTAGCTCACCAGCACATAGAAGAGCATGTTGCACACACGCGCCAGAATAATCTGCACAGGGAAGGTTACGCCCAGCATCTGACCGATGCGCGCGCCGATGGCAGAGGCCAGATAGCCCACATCGGAGAAGTTCCAATGGATTTCCGTCGGCACATCCTCCACCGTATGGGCGCGGTTGCTCATCTGGTCATAGAAGGCGGCCTCGTCTCGCTGGGTGTCCAACTTGTGGAGGGCGGCGGCCTCCACGTGAAGGCTCCAGCCGAAGTTCTCCAGCAAGGACGCGTCCTCGGTGGTTTGTCCGTCCGGCCAGGTGCTCAGCAGGAAGATGCGGGAAGCGTGGGTCTGGTCGTCAAAGGTCAGACTGGTGGTCGTAGGCAGACCAATGCTCAGGAACAGACCGATGCTCAGTGCCACGGCTAGGAAGGCCAGCTCCTGCTTTTTGCCGATGGCCTTGCGGAAGGCAATCAGCAGATACAGGCACGCGGTGGTCAGACCCACCAGCAGCATGCGGTTCCAGTTCAGGCAGAAGCCGTTGTGAATGGTGACACCCGTCAGGCTCACATCCCACATGGTGAATTCCACCGTCATGGAAGTCACCCGATGATTGATGGCAATGGTGTCCTCACTCAGGTAATCCATGAAGGCGGAAGTGGCGGTGTAGGTGGAGCCGTCTTCCAGCACGCAGGTCACCGTGTAATACTGGCCGTCCGAGGTGGTGCCCTCCAGGGTCAGCTCATGCACGTAGCCTTCGTAGGGGATGGTCAGCAGGTCACCCTCGCCGGAGAGATTGATGACAGAAGCATCTGCCTCATCTTCCTCGTCATCGTAGAAGGCGTCTTCTTCATCCTCGTAGGATTCTTCTGCGATGCTTGCTTCGTGCTGGAAGGTCGTCATATCCAGCGTGATATCGCCTTTCTCCGCGTCATTCAGGCGCAGAAGGGGAAGCTGGCAGAAGACTTCTACCGCAAACATGACCACGGCCACCACCACGGGCAGCAGGATCCACTTCAGAGCATTGGACTTACGCACGGCGATTCTCCTTTCTGCCGGCAAAGGGCATAGCAAATGCAAAGCACAGCGCCACCAGCAGGCAGCTCAGCGCAAGGACGCTGCCGGGAACCGTCTCGGTATAGGTCAGGCGGATGTTCATGCAGTTGACTGTATCGGTGGTTCCGTCGGGGAGCGTGAGCACCGCGGCGGGATCGTCGCCCTTTGCTTCGCCCATGCGGACGGTAACGCCCTTGCCCTCGGTACAGGTAGACGTAATGCTAAGGGTGTACACCTTGCCGTTGCTGTCCTTCTGGATTTCCGGTAGTGTCAAGGTGACGAAAGCATTATTCCGCAGTTCGCTGGCCTCCTGGGTGCTTTCGGCAATGAGATTGCCGTCTGCGTCCGTCAGGGTCAGGGTCAGGGTTCCCGTCTTCACCTTCTTGGCGTAGTTGGAGAACATGACGCTGACATGGCTCAGGTTCTTCTCCGTTACGGTGAAGGTTTGGCTGGCGGCGGAATCCAGAATCTGCCCCACGCCGGAGGTGTGCATTTCGATGAGCTCAGCGGAAGTCTCCGTTGTCTGCTGATCCAGCATGTATCCCACCGTGCCCAGCACAACGAAGACAACCGTCATGCACAGAAGGAAGATCCGTGCAGGGGTAAAAAATTGACGCATAGGGTGCTCCTTTCAGCGGGGATGCAAAAGCGGCTTTCTCCTGCTCTCCCCCATTTTACTTGCAATCGCATAGAAAACCGATCGGGCGCGAACTCGATCGGTCAATGGGCATCAAAGGAATCTCCCGAAGAACTTGTACAGCAGGCAGAACGCGGCCACGCCCAGGGCGATGGCGGCCAGCACCCGAAGCGGGCTCACCGGCGCTTCGCCGTTGCACTTGCCGGTCTGACCATTCACCAGCACGTGGTACACCTTGTCCTTGTAGGTGAAACTGCTCAGATACATGGGGAGCAGGGTCAGCTTATACCGGGTGTTGGAGTGCTTGGTCTTTATCACGTTCACCCGTGCTTCATCGGCATGGGACAGAATATCCTGCCGCGCCAAATTCCGCATGTGGTCTTCAATGCGGCCTTTGGCATCTTCCCAGCCTTCCTGCATAGTGACGGCAGGCTTTTCGGCGGCGAAACCGCTCAGATATTCTGCGCGGTAGGTGCACAACTGTTTCAGATCGTAGGGCTGAACCCGCTCCAGCAGACTTTGATCAAGCCTGGTGCTTCCGGGGATCAGCAGATCATCAAAGGTATCCTCCACGCGTCCGGCGGCAGGTACCCAGCGGGTGCGCTGTTCACGGTGCATCTCCGTCACACGCTTGCCGTCCCGCACCACGGTTCGCGGAACCTCCACGTAATAGTGGTGGCCGGCCTCGCCCACGTAGGTGCTGTCTGCCTCATCATCATAGGACCAGTGCGGCAGATACACGCCGGCAATCTGCCCAAGCTGTGCCATCTTCTTGGCCTTGCCCGGGGCAAAGAGTTTATGCTTCAGCCATGCACGGAAGGAGGTGACAGCCGCCTTTTGCGGCACGGCAAAGGGAAGCACGCTTTCCGGCCGGATGCCTGCTTCGCTCTGGTCTTCCAGCACGTGGGGACTGCCGCAGAAGGGGCAGAACGTAGCGCTTTCTTTTTCGCCGAGCACGGTTTGGGCGCCGCATCCCTCACAGCGGAAGACGCGCTTCTTATCGCCCCAGTCCTGCCCGCGGGAGGACGGTGCGGTTTGAATATCGTATTCCTTGGGGGTGGTGTGATCCTTGGGCACTTCGCTGACCGAACCGCAGAAGGGGCACTTCATGTTGCCGCTTTCCGGATCCCATACAGGTCTTCCGCCGCAGCCCGGGCAGGAAAAAGTCTCCGTCTGTTGCCGCTGAACCTCTGTCATGGCGTAGTCCCTCCGTTCTTCCTTGTGGATCGGGAATATTATACCATAGGTTGCGGGGCGGTGCAATCAAAGACGGAGGATGTTACAAACGGCCGCATGACCTCTACGTTCCGTAGGTTGTCTCCGCCTTTCATCCGTGCTATGCTACAGGTGAAGGGAGTGAATACCATGGATCATTACATCACCTCAAGCACCATCAAAACTTTGCGGGAACGCCAGCATCTGACCCAATCTCAGCTGGCTGAACGCCTCAGCGTCAGCGATAAAACAATCTCCAAATGGGAAACAGCCCGCGGTCTGCCGGATATTACCCTGCTGGAACCTTTGGCCAGGGAACTGAAGGTTTCCGTGCCGGAGCTTCTATCCGGGGAGCAGATTATGAATGCCAACCGCAGTGCCAATCTTCTGCGCTCCGTTTTATACGTCTGCCCGATTTGCGGAAATGTTCTGCATGCATCAGGCCGCGCGGTGATTTCCTGCTGCGGTGTGGAATTGCCGCCGCTGGAAGCAGAAGCCCCCGATGAAGATCATGACGCCGTCATCGAGCAAGTGGAGCATGAGCATTACGTTACCATTCATCACCCCATGACCAAGGAGCATTTCATCTCCTTTATGGCCTACTGCACAGGGGATCGCTTCCATCTGGTAAAGCTCTACCCGGAAGGGAATGCGGAGGCGCGGTTCTTCATCCGCGGACACGGCATGCTGTATTGGTACTGCAACCACCACGGGCTGTTCGGGAAAAGAATCTAAAGGATAGGAAAAATGCCATGGCTTTCTTGATAGGAAGAAGCCATGGCACTTTCTTTTGGCAAGGTCTGCAATTTTTATCCGTTTGCCCGCTCATCGATCGTGAGATCTACGCACTCTCCTGTATATGCATTCAGCGTCACGATGAAACACCGGTCGTGCGTCATCATAACGGCACGAATCTGCTCGTTTTCCATCGTAATCTCCGGCTCATAGTCCGCCATGTTTTCGCACGTGGTATCCGCATTGACCTGCATGCAGTACGTGATCAACAGGCGGAACAGGATCTCCGTCGAAATCATCTTCTCGTCACTTGCCAGAGTGGTGTAGGCATCCTGGTTGGCATCCAGCGCAGACCATGCAGTGAGCACGTCATCAATCGTAAATTCGTCTTCCGGCAATTTGCTTTCCACAACAGCGCTATCTGCCGACGGTATGGGGGTTACCATCGTTTCTGCCAAGGCAGGCGTAACAGCAAGTAGCAGGCACAGAACGCAAACAAAGAAACGTTTCATAGGTTTTCCTCCTCCTTATTGCTGTTCCATCCACAGCATGGATGCAACGCGGTCGATTTGCCTCGTAAACTGCTCAGCGGTCATCTTCCCGGCAACGAGCTGTTCCATATCATCTTCAATACTTGAGGTGAACGACGATTCACTGTCACTCTGACTCAAGTCGTTGGAATTGGCGGACAATTTCATGTACGGCAGCATGCTTTGGTAGGCCGCAATTCCGCTTTCGGTGATGGTGTAGGTAACCGGCTGATGGCAGGACGAGAACAATGCGTACTTCGTTTCGATGGGCAGATATTCCTTCTGAGTGAGATGTTCTATGAATGTTTTGGTTTCGTCCGGATACTGCGTAAAGCCGTTTCCAACCAGCACGACCACGTTTGCGCGAATCGCCGTGTTGGATGCATCGATTTGGAACGGTTGCAGGACGATTGTTTCGTCTTCCATATGACCTTCCGCATCCATCTGCTGATACGCCTGTACCGTCACGTCCGTGATCACAGGAACACTTGCATATAGTCGCACATCGTCGTCCGCGGCATACACCATCACGCCGTCATCTGTGAGCAGATGGACGTTTTCTCCGTCGGACACGGTTGGTAGACGGCCGATTCAGTGAGGGTGACGGTTTCCGCATAGGCGGTGAGGGAAAGAAGAAGAGCAAACAAGAGGAGCAGTGGGAAGGCGCGTGGAATTACCTCGCTTTCGTAGGATGGTCTTCACTAGTATAGTGCAGAGGAAGAGGGGGAGGGGAATTTTTTTGCGACGAGCCAATGACGATTATATGCGTCCTTCCTTCTCATACCGGCTCATTTTGTATTTATTCATGACAAATCCGAGAACAGAGCCAAC
>CAVBFK010000138.1:0-2801 GCA_963594395.1 Lachnospiraceae bacterium | reverse complement strand
AAAGAAGACTTCTGCTACCGCGACCCCTGTGCCGACCGCCACGCCCGCACCGACAGACACGGTGTCTGCCATAGAGGAAGACGGCACCTACACCGCACCGCAAGACGTGGCTGACTACCTCTTCACCTACGGCAAACTGCCCAGCAACTTCCTGACCAAAAAGGAAGCCCAGGCGCTGGGCTGGGACAGCAAGTACAACTACGTCGGCGATGTGGCCCCCGGCATGTCCATCGGCGGTGACTACTTCGGCAATTACGAGAAGAAGCTCCCCACCGCAAAGGGCCGCACGTACTACGAGTGCGACGTGAACTACACCGGCGGCCGCCGAGGCGCGGAGCGGATCATCTTCTCCAATGACGGCCTGGTGTACTTCACCGAGGATCACTATGAAACGTTTACCGAGATGCAGCCAAGCTGGGAAATGAACGAATAATCTTCACACTGCGGCAAGAACTTTGGTTCTGCCGCATTTTTTCTTGCTTTTCATGAGGCTTCGTTTTACAATACATCCGTACAACCTCCCCAACCTGCAATCCCCTAAAACGACTGTAGTATCCCAAAGGATACCATGAAGACAAACCCAACGTTAGGAGAACCATAATGATGAGTGAAAAAACTGTCCAGCTGCCCGCCTGCCCTGTGGAAACGACCCTGACATTGATCGGCGACAAGTGGAAAGTGCTGATCCTCCGCGACCTGATGACCGGCACCAAGCGTTTCGGTGAGCTGAAGCGCTCCGTGGGCAATGTGTCCCAGAAGGTACTGACGGCACAGCTTCGCGCCATGGAGGAGAGCGGCCTTGTCAACCGCAAGGTGTATGCGGAAGTCCCGCCCAAGGTGGAATATTCCCTCACCGAGCTTGGCCAAAGCCTGAAGCCTATTCTCGATGCCATGAAGGTTTGGGGCATCGCCTACAAGGAACAGCGGGAAGGATAACGGATGGTTACCTTCAGGTAACTAGGGTACCTGATTGTGCGTACTTTACGAAAAGGCGGCTACTGCATTATGATCAATCTACGGAGGCGTCCTGCCTTCGCAAGGAAAAGGAGTTTTATCACATGAATCAATCTGAACGCCGCCTGTTTCTCATTCAATTCCTGCTGAATGAGTGGGAAGACGGTGCACGCAAGCCCATCCCGCAAGGCGCAGAAATGCAGAAGCGCGTGCTTCGATCCTTGATGAACGTGCGCCGGCCGAAGCCCATCGGTGAAGATTTTCTGCGCGTGCAGGATGAATATCTGCGCGAAGAGTTGGCTCACGCAGAAGTCACCGATGTGAAAGATCTGACGCCTGTGGCGGACGACCTCTACCTCTGGCAGGGGGACATTACCAAGCTCCGCTGCGGCGCCATCGTCAATGCGGCCAATTCCGGCATGACGGGATGCTACAGCCCCTGCCACAGCTGCATTGATAACTGCATCCACACCTACGCGGGCGTTCAGCTTCGGCTGGAGTGCGATAGAATCATGGCCGCCCAGGGTCATGAGGAACCCACGGGTCAGGCGAAGATCACCAAGGCGTACAATCTGCCCTGCGACTATGTTCTGCACACGGTGGGACCCATCGTCGGGAACGAGGTTACCCAGGAAGATGAGCATCTGCTGGCGTCCTGCTATCAATCTTGCCTGGAGCTGGCCGAGAAAAACGGCGTGCAGAGTGTTGCTTTCTGCTGCATCTCCACAGGCGTCTTCCGCTTCCCTAATCAGCGTGCGGCGGAGATTGCCGTGGAAACCGTGCGGCAGTACAAGCAGACCCATCACAGCAGCATCAAGGTGATCTTCAATGTTTTCAAGGAGAAAGACAAAGCCATTTATGAACAGTTACTCCGATAAGTTGGAGCGCATCCGCACCGCCTTGAACGAGGCAGATGCCGTGATCATCGGCACCGGATCGGGCCTCTCCACCTCTGCCGGTTTTACCTACAGCGGCGAAAGATTCCGTCAATACTTTTCCGATTTTGAGGCCAAGTACGATTTTCACGATATGTATTCGGGAGGATTTTTCCCCTTTCCAAGCCTGGAAGAATATTGGGCGTACTGGAGCCGATACATCTTCGTCAACCGCTACATGGATCCGCCCAAGCCTGTCTACAGCGAGCTTCTTCAGCTGGTACAGGGGAAGGATTACTTTGTGCTGACCACCAATGTAGATCACTGCTTCCAGAAGGCCGGCGTGGATAAAAAGCGCCTGTTCTACACCCAGGGCGATTACGGCCTGCTCCAGTGCAGTGAGCCGTGCTGTCAGGAAACCTTCGATAACGAGACCATGATCCGCACCATGCTGGAGAAGCAGCAGGGAATGCGCATCCCCACAGAGCTGGTTCCTCGCTGTCCCTATTGCGGCAAGCCGCTGACCACTAACCTTCGCGCCGACGACAAGTTTGTGGAGGATGACGGCTGGCATGAAGCATCCGAGCGGTACGCCAACTTCCTGCGCACCCGGGAAGGACAGCGAATTGTCTTCCTTGAACTGGGCGTGGGGTACAACACGCCGATCATCATCAAGTATCCTTTCTGGCAGATGACCCTGCGCAACCCCAAGGCCACCTACGTCTGTGTGAACCTCGGTGAAGCCGTCTGCCCCCAGGAGATTGCCCGCCAGGCCGTGTGCGTGGACGGGGATATCGGGGAGGTTGTTCATCAGCTGGGGATGATGGGGTGAAGAACCCTTCGGGCAGTCTTTCCTCTTTGAGTTGACTTGGATTGCAACTAAAAAGTTGCGGAACAGTTCCCCTTCAAGGGAGAGAACTGCGAAGGGGTCAAGGGGTAAGAGAGCGGCTACGCGCCAGTGGCGCGTATAGC
>CAVBFK010000137.1:0-2087 GCA_963594395.1 Lachnospiraceae bacterium | reverse complement strand
ATCGACCAGTCCATTACGGGCTTATATGAGAAGAGGACAAAGCTATGGCCGGATTCCGAACAGTTGTGATTCAGACGCCTTGCAAGCTGAACTACAAGGACGGCTTTCTGATCATCCGTGGAGATGAGGTGCGCACGGTGCATCTGTCAGAGGTGCATACCTTGATTGTTGACACAACCATGGTAACGCTGACCGCTTACCTGATTAGCGAGCTCATGAAGGAGAAAATCAGCGTCATCTTCTGCGATGAGAAGCGCAACCCCTGCGGGCAAGTCCTCCCCTGCGACGGCAGTCATGACACTGCGGCACGGATGATGTCACAGGCAAAGTGGAGCGATGAACGGAAGGCTTTCTTGTGGCAGGCAATCATTCGGCAGAAGATTCTGAATCAGGCAGGGGTTATCCATGAAGTATCCGTGGAGGCCGCCAATCAGATTGCGGCCTTCTCGGAGGATGTGACGCCAGGGGATGCAACCAATCGGGAGGGCCATGCCGCCAAAGTCTATTTCAACCGCGTATATGGGAAGGATTTTTCACGAGATTTGAAAAGCGACCGCAACGCGGCACTGAACTACGGCTATTCGCTGATTCTTTCCTGCTTCAATAAAGAGATTACGGCACGGGGCTATGCGACACAGCTTGGTATCCATCACCGTAACGCGTACAACACCTTCAATCTGGCCTCTGACCTGATGGAACCTTTTCGCTTTCTGGTAGATGAGGTGGTATTGCATCAGGGTGAACGCGTTTTTGACAAGGATTACAAATACGTATTGCTGGATATCCTGAATGCGGAGATCCGTTATCAGCATCAGAGCATGTTTGTGAGCACAGCCATTGGCCGCTACGTGCGCAACGCAACGGATTACCTTGATGGCCAAGCTGAATGGGCAGAAGGAATGATGATGCACTATGAGGATGCGAGCCATGCGAGTCATTGTGATGTTTGATTTGCCTGTTACTACGGCAGAGGATCGGGCGGCCTACGGACGCTTCCGCAGGGATTTGATTAAAGAAGGTTTCCTGATGATGCAAGAGTCAGTCTATAGCAAGCTGGCCATCAACGCTGTGACGGCGGAACTGGTGAAGCAGCGTGTGAATCGCATCAAGCCTTCCAAAGGTGTGATTCAGCTGATGATTATCACGGAAAAGCAATACAGCCAGATTGACTACTTGCTGGGCGGCCCGCAGGAAAAGCAACTGGACACAACAGAAAGGCTGTGGTTCTTTTGATTCTGCGAAACATCAGCTTTGAAAACGATCTGCCCTTTGAGGACGACCATGTGTCAATGATGCAGATTGCTATGCCGCATCTGTATGCCCGCGTGGTGCAGAGCTTTCTTGCTATGGAAAATGGTGATGAACCTCTGGAGCGCTTTCTGCTTCTGGAAAAGGAAGAGCAGCTTGATCCAGGAAAACTGCTTTTTGTGGTTTCTGATCCGTTCCATATTGACTTTGCCAGCAGAAAGATCGTTGCCGCGCTTTATGGGGAAATTAGCAAGCTGATTCTGAACGATCCCTCGCGCTACGCGGCGTGGGAGAAGCAAGTGGTGGGACTGTCAGAATTCATTCGGGAGGCCAGCAGAGAGATACCGCTTGAAATTGATATTCCCAACGAGATAACCGTGCAGGATGCCTGCAAAATGCTTGGCCTTCGAATTGACTGCCCGGCGGACGCATCACCGCAGATGCGCCTGTATAAGCTGATGGACATCATCGCCGAGTGGATGCCGAAGAAATTGCTGGTGTTGTGCAATCTGGATAGCTATTTTTCGGAGGATGATTGGCAGGAGATCGTCAAGTACGCCTGCTACACGAAAGTCAAGCTGCTGTTGGTGACGCATGATATGAAAATTCCTCTCCATGAGCAGGAAATTCGCTGGCAGATCGATGAAAATTTTGATGACAAAATCATCAGAATGTGATACAGTGGAGGTAACAACGAAGCATCTGGAGGACAGCGGCTCACTACCGAAAAAGTCCCCACCTCATCATTTGAGGTTTTGGAACTATGTCATTCCAGATGGTTCCACTACCCTGCGTGCCGGACGGCGATGATTCGTATAGTTTTGGAACTATGTCATTCC
>CAVBFK010000136.1:0-3557 GCA_963594395.1 Lachnospiraceae bacterium | reverse complement strand
CCCTTGCAGTGATGATTGCCTTTATTATACAGGGCGGGAAGGCGGGATGCAAGCAGGCAAGATGGCTTTCTTCCGTGAAAAAATTCCAACATTCCCTTGCATAAACGTTATCTGCGGTGTATGATGGATAGGTCCATCCGCAGTGCGCGGATTTGATGATTGAGTATGGAGGGAAACAACATGCGCAAGAATTTTTCTGTGAAGACGGTGGTGGCTGTTGCCATTGGCGCGGCGCTGTTCTTCGTGCTGGGACGGTTCGTGTCCATCCCCAGCGGCATTCCGAACACCAACATTACCCTGCAGTACGCTGTGCTGGGTCTGCTGGCGGCCATTTACGGCCCTGTGGCCGGCGGTCTCATCGGCTTCATCGGTCATACCCTGATTGACCTGAGCTGGGGCGGCAGTCCCTGGTGGAGCTGGGTCATCGCTTCTGCCCTGGTGGGTGTAGTGGTCGGCCTGTTTGCCAAGAAGCTGAAGGTGAACGAGGGCGAGTTCGGCAAGAAGGACATCATCGTGTATGTGGTGGCCAACGTGATCGCTCACGTGGTGGCATGGATCGGCGTGGCGCCTGTGCTGGATATCCTGATCTACGCCGAGCCTGCGGACAAGGTGTTCGCTCAGGGCGCCATGGCTGCTTTGGTGAATACCCTGGTGGCTGTGGTGGTCGGCGGTCTGCTGATTGCGGCCTACACCAAGACCATTGCCAAGAAGGGCTCTCTGGGCAAAGAGTAATCCATTTGCCCGAGACCATCACACATAGTTTGCAAAGAAGAGGCTGTTGCATGGCGATGAACAACGCGGCGTGCGGCAGCCTCTTTCAGGCAGGAGGGGCATCATGAAGCCGATCATTTCCTTTCAGGACTTCAGCTTCCAGTATCGGGCACAGAAGGAACCGACCCTGAAGCACATCAACCTGGACATCATGCCCGGGGAGCGTGTGCTCATTGCAGGACCGTCCGGCTGCGGCAAGAGCACCCTGGGCAACTGCATCAACGGGCTGGTTCCCTTCAGCTACCCCGGAGAAGCCACCGGTACGCTGACGGTAGACGGGCTGGATGCCCCCAAGAGCGGCGTCTTCCAGCTGTCTGCTCACGTGGGTACGGTGCTTCAGGATCCGGATGGTCAGTTCATTGGCCTGACCGTGGCGGAAGACATCGCCTTCGCCCTGGAAAACAGCTGTGTCCCTCAGGCGGAAATGCACGACATCACCCGCAGAACCGCGGAGCTGGTGCACATGGAGGATCATCTGGAAAGCGCCCCCCATGAGCTTTCCGGCGGACAGAAACAGCGGGTCAGCCTGGCAGGCGTGCTGGTGGATGACGTGAAGATCCTCCTGTTTGATGAACCTTTGGCGAACCTTGACCCAGCCACCGGCAAGCAGACCATGGAGCTGATTGACGATATTCAGCAGCAGACCCAGGCAACGGTGATCATCATTGAGCACCGGCTGGAAGATGTGCTGTGGCGGAACGTGGATCGCATCATCCTCATGGGCGACGGCGAAATTCTGGCCGACATGACGCCTGACGATCTCCTGTCTACCAAACTCCTTACGGAAAACGGCATCCGCGAGCCCCTGTATGTGACCGCTCTTCGGTATGCAGGCGTGGAGGTACAGCCTTCCATGCATCCCGGGCAGATGCAAACCCTGACCCTCGCTGAGGAAGATAAGGCGAAGGTTTGTGCCTGGTTCCGCGGCGCGGCGGAAGCGCCCAAGCCCCAAAAGCGCGCGCCGATTTTGTCCGTGCGGGATCTGACCTTCAGCTATGCCGGGGATCACGACAATCTGTCCCACGTTTCCTTCGACGTGGAGGAAGGCGAAATGCTGGCCATTGTGGGACGGAACGGCGCGGGCAAATCGACCCTGGCCAAACTGATCTGCGGCTTTGAAACTCAGCAGAGCGGCACCATCACCTTGGCCGGGCGGGATCTGAAGGATGACAGCATCCGCCAGCGCGCCATGCAGATTGGCTACGTCATGCAGAATCCCAACCAGATGATTTCCAAAACCATGATCCGCGATGAAGTGGGGCTGGGCCTTTCCCGCACCGATCTTACCGATGAGGAAAAGACTGCGCGGGTGGAAGAAACGCTGAAGATCTGCGGCCTGTACCCGTTCCGCAACTGGCCCATTTCGGCGCTGTCCTTCGGGCAGAAGAAGCGGGTGACCATTGCCAGCGTGCTGGCCATGGGGCCGAAGATCATTATTCTGGATGAGCCCACCGCCGGTCAGGATTTCTTCCACTACACGGAGATCATGGAGTTCCTTCGCTCCCTGAATGCCCAGGGGGTAACGGTGATCATGGTGACCCATGACATGCATCTGATGCTGGAATATACCAGCCGCGCACTGGTCTTCAGCAATGGTCAGCTCATTGCAGATGCGTCCCCTGCTGCCGTGCTGTGCGATCCGCCACTGGTGGAACGCGCCGCTCTGAAGGAAACCAGCCTGTTTGCCCTGGCTTCTGCCTGCGGTATCACCGATCCCGTCGGCTTTGTGGATCGCTTTATTGATGCAGACCGGGAGGTGCGCAGCCGTGGCCGCTAAGACCGTTCTCAATTATCTGCCCCGCAAAAGCGTGGTGCATCAGCTGACCGGCTCGACGAAGCTGATTTTCTTCCTGCTGTTCACCTTTGCCGCCATGGTGACCTATGACACCCGCTTCCTGATTGGACTGCTGGTGGTGAGCTTTGCCATCTTCCGCCTGAGCAACATCCGTCTGCGGGAAGTGAAGTCCATGATGTACTTCACCCTGGTGTTCCTGCTGCTGAACAATCTGTTCATCTACCTGTTCAATCCCGATCAGGGAACGACGCTGTACGGTACGCGGCACTTGCTGTTTCACATTGCCGGAAGGTATGACGTAACGTCGGAGCAGCTGTTCTACCTGCTGAACATTTCCCTGAAGTATTTCGTGTCCCTGCCGGTGGCCATCCTGTTCATTTCCGCCACGAATCCCAGCGAGTTTGCCGCCAGCCTGAACAGCATCGGCGTCAGCTACCGCGTGGGTTACTCGGTGGCGCTTGCTCTGCGGTACATCCCCGATATTCAGCGGGATTACCACGCCATCAGCCAGGCACAGCAGGCCAGAGGCATTGAGCTTGGGCGGAAGGAGAAGCTCCTGAACCGCCTGAAAAACTCGGTGAACATTCTTCTGCCGCTGATTCTTTCCAGTCTTCAGCGGATTGACGTGGTGTCCAGCGCCATGGAACTGCGCGGCTTCGGCAAGGATAAGAAGAAGCGCACCTGGTACATGAAGCGCCCCATGGAGCGGAATGACTACATCGCCATTGCGCTGGGTGTGCTTCTGCTGCTCATCAGCATCGGCATGATTGCCCTGAACGGGGGCAGTCGGTTCTACAATCCCTTTCAGTAAGGAGAAGTGAATATGAAAAAGAAGAGCCTCTTCTCGTCCATTCTCGCCCTGCTGCTGGCCCTGCTCATGGTCTTCGGCCAGCAGACGGAGCTCCTTTCCCTGCAGGATCTTCTGCCCTCTGCTGAGGCGGCGGAAACGGTTACCCTCACCGAGGGAAGCACCGCGGCCTCTGCGCAGGGA
>CAVBFK010000135.1:0-2223 GCA_963594395.1 Lachnospiraceae bacterium | reverse complement strand
CGTTTCCGTGTCCCTGTATCCCATGAGCGGCAAGCAGATGAAGGAATACGGCGTCCGCGGCATTGTGACCCGCTCCCAGCAGCTGGGTCGTGCCATCCGCACCATCAAGGACTGCGGCGACCGCACCCCCGAGGAGCACTTCCTGGAAATCAGCGAAGGATTCAAGCTCTTCAAGGGCAAGATTGCCGACGTGCTCCGTGAAACCCGCGCCGGCTTTAACTTCGGCAAGGTGGTGCTGGAAGGCATCGGCGAGTACAAGGGCAAGAACGCCTATGTGGAATTCCAGAACGAGAACCTGACCGCCACGGTGGACGGCGAGATGCTGGCCACCACCCCTGACCTGATTTCCCTGGTGGATACGGAAACCTTCATCCCCGTGACCACCGATGCTCTGAAGTACGGCAAGCGCGTGATGGTAGTGGGTCTGAAGTGCTTCCACCTCTGGCGCACGGAGAAGGGTCTGGAACTGGTGGGACCCCGCTACTTCGGCGTCGATACGGATTACGTTCCCCTGGAAGAGCGCTGCAAGGGAGGCTATTGAGCGATGTACAAGCTTGGTATTGACGTGGGCGGCACCAACACGGACGCCGTCCTGGTAGATGAAAACCGCAAGGTGATTGCGGATATTAAGTACCCCACCTCTGCCGATATTTATGACGGCATCCTGGGTGCCATGCGCACCGTGCTGGAAGTCTCCGGCGTAGATCGTAAGGAAATCCGGCAGGCCATGCTGGGCACCACCCAGTGCACCAACGCCATTGTGGAGCGCAAGCATCTGGCACCCATCGGCATCCTGCGCATCGGCGCCCCTGCCACCACGGGCATCCGTCCCATGGTGGACTGGGCAGAAGACATCCGCAAGATTGCGGTGGGCAGCACCATTATCGGCGGCGGCTTTGAGTACGACGGCAAGCAGCTGGCGCCCCTGGATGTAGAGGCCGCCAAGGCCTTCTTTACGGACATGAAGGAGAAGGGCATCAAGTCCATTGCCATCTCCTGCGTGTTCTCCACCGTGCGGAACGATCATGAAGTGGAAGCCGCCAAGCTGTGCCGCGAGGTCATGGGCGACGACGTGCATGTGTCCATCTCCAGCGAAATCGGCTCCATGGGTCTGATTGAGCGCGAGAACGCAACAATTCTCAATGCCGCCCTGTGGCAGGTGGCCGAGCGCTTCACTGACGGTTTTGCCCGTAGCCTGAAGGACGAGGGCATCACCAATGCGGACGTGTATCTCAGCCAGAACGACGGCACCTTGATGACCATGGAACATGCCCGCCGCTATCCCATCCTGACCGTGGCTTGCGGCCCCACCAACTCCATCCGCGGCGCCAGCTATCTTTCCCAGCTGAAGGACGCCATCGTGGTCGACGTGGGCGGCACCACCACCGACCTGGGCGTGATTCAGAACGGCTTCCCCCGTGAGTCCAGCGTGGCCGTGACCATTGGCGGCGTGCGTACCAACTTCCGCATGCCCGACGTGATTTCCATCGGCCTGGGCGGCGGCTCCATCGTACGCGTGAAGGATGACGGCTCTGTGACCGTTGGCCCCGACAGCGTGGGCTACGAAATTACCAAGAAGGCCATGGTCTTTGGCGGCGATGTCATGACCACCACCGATATTGCAGTGCGCCTGGGCATGACCCAGCTGGGCGACGCGTCCAAGGTGGCAGGCATCCCCATGGAAGTGGCGCAGAAGGCCATGAATGTGATCCGCGCCCTGGTGGAGGACAGCGTGGACACCATGAAGGTCTCCAACGCCGATGTGGACTTGATCCTTGTGGGCGGCGGCTCCATTATCCTGCCGGAGAAGATTGCAGGCGCCGCAACGGTGGTGAAGCCGGAGCACTTCGGCTGTGCCAACGCTATTGGTTCTGCAATTTCCAAGGTCAGCGGCACCTTTGAGAAGCTGATGAATTATGATGAGCTTCCCCGCGAGGCTTCCCTTGAAAAGGCCAAGCAGGAGGCGATTGAATTGGCGGTTGCCGCCGGCGCGGTGAAGGACAGCGTGGAGATTATTGAAATGGAAGATGTCCCGCTGGCGTATTATCCTGGCAATACGAATCGCGTGAAGATTAAGGCTGCAGGCGATTTGGCCTAAAGCAGGAACAAAACAAGGAGGACGGCCGTGCGGCTGTCCTCCTTTTGATATGCCCAAGGAACATGCGAAAATGGGTCAAGGGAGGAAGACCTACGGGACGAAGTCCCCTTGCAGGGTCCAGGGGC
>CAVBFK010000134.1:0-4467 GCA_963594395.1 Lachnospiraceae bacterium | reverse complement strand
CATGCTGGAGCAGACCCGTGAAATCGTTCGCAAGTTCAACGAAGTGTACGGCGAAACCCTGACGGAGCCCCAGATTCTGCTGGCCAACAACCGCGCCAGCATGCGCCTCCCCGGCATTGACGGCAAGGCCAAGATGAGCAAGTCTTTGGGCAACTGCATCTATCTGGCGGATACTGCCGAGGATGTAAAGACGAAGATCATGTCCATGTTCACGGACCCTGATCACCTCCGCGTGCAGGATCCCGGCAAGGTGGAAGGTAATCCTGTGTTCACCTACTTGGATGCCTTTGCCACGGACGAGCACTTCGCCGAGTTCCTCCCTGAGTACGCTTGCCTTGACGAGATGAAGGCACACTACCAGCGTGGCGGCCTGGGCGATGTGAAGGTGAAGAAGTTCCTGAACAACGTGATGCAGTCCGTCCTTGCTCCTATCCGCGAGCGCCGCACCTATTGGGAAGGCCGCACCGATGAGGTGTACGAGATTTTGAAGGCCGGCAGCGCCGTTGCTGAAAAGACCGCCGCCAAGACCCTCCAGGAAGTTCGCCACGCTATGAAGATTGATTACTTCGATGAGAATAATCTGCTGAAGTAATACGAAATCAAAGCATCACGCCCCATCTGCAAATGCAAGCAGGTGGGGCGTGATTTCATTTGGATATAAACACAAGCCCCGCATCCATCCCTGGATGCGGGGCCCGTTCATACCCTCAGATTAGTTTGCGGATACAGTTACCGTGTAGGAGGCGAAGACGCCGCTGCCGTCGTTGGCCGTAGCGGTCACGGTGGCAGTACCAACGCCCACAGCGGTCACGATACCATTGGAGGTAACGGAGACGACGCCGGGATTGCTGGAGGAGTAGGTGACGGTCTTCACAGAAGCGTTGGCGGGCAGAATCTCATAGGTGGGATAGGTTACCTGACCAACGGTCATGTTGGAAGCGCCGGAGACACCCACGTAGGTTACCTTCACGGTGCTGACGGTCACAGTGTAGGTGGCCTTGGTGCCGCTGCCGTCCTTGGCGGTGGCGGTGATCACAGCCGTGCCTGCATTCTTGGCAGTTACAATACCGTAGTTATTGACAGTGGCAACATTGGTGTTGCTGGAAGAATAGGTGATCGTCTTGTTAGCAGCATCCTCAGGCCAAGCAGCATAGGAGAGGTACTCGACATCGCCCACGTTCAGGGAGCCCTTGCCGTAGATCTCCAGCTTGGTGACCTTCTGGGTGTTCTTGCTGACGGTCACGGTGTAGGTGCCCTTCACACCGCTGCCGTCGTTAGCGGTGGCGGTGATGGTGGCAGTACCTGCGCCGATACCGGTGACGATGCCGTACTCATTCACGGTAGCAACCTTCTTGTTGCTGGTGGAGTAGGTGATGGTCTTGTTCACAGCATCAGCAGGCCATACTTCGTAAGAGAGGTATTCCACAGAGCCGATGCCCAGGGTGCCCTTGCCGTAGACGTTGATCTTCGTAACCTGGCCGGATACGGGCACAACGTTGACAGTGAGAGAAGCACTCTGACCGCTGCCGTCCTTGGCGGTGGCAGTGATCACAGCCGTGCCGACAGCCTTGGCAGTGACCATACCGTATGCGTTCACGGTAGCAACGGAAGTGTTGCTGGAGGTGTAGGAAACGCTCTTGTTGGTAGCGTCAGCAGGCCAGATCTCGTAGCTCAGGTACTGCACTTCACCGACCATCATGGAGTCCTTACCGGAAACACCAACCTTAGTGACGGGAACCACAGGCACCTTGGACACGGTCAGGTCATAGGCGGCGGTCACACCGCTGCCGTCCTGAGCAATGGCGGTAATGCGGGTGGTACCGGCGGCAACAGCCTTCACAATGCCGCTGCTGGTAACGGTTGCAACCTTAGAGTTGCTGGAGGTGTAAGTGACGCTCTTGTTATCAGCATTGGTGGGCCACACTTCGTAGCTGATGTAGTTCACATCGCCCACCGTCAGGGAAGTCTTGCCGTAGATGGCGATACGGGTAACCAGGGTCTTGGAACTACCGACCGTCACGATGAAGCTTGCAGACTGCTTACTGCCGTCCTTAGCGGTGGCGGTGATGGTTGCCTGGCCAACGGACAAACCGGTGACCACACCGTACTGGTTCACCGTGGCAACCTTGGCGTTGCTGGAAGTCCAGGATACGGTCTTGTCGGTAGCATTGGCGGGCCAGATTTCATAGCCCATGTACTGCACTTCACCGATGCCCATGGAAGGCTTGCCGGTGACATTCACCTTGGTTACCATGACCTGGTTGTTGGCAACGGTCACGGTGTAGCTGCCGGACTTGCCGCTGCCGTCCTTGGCGGTGGCGGTGATCACAGCAGTACCGATGGAGGCACCGTAGACGATGCCGTACTCGTCGACGCTGGCAACAGCCGTGTTGCTGGAAGACCAGGATACGGACTTGTCGCTTGCGTTGGCAGGCCACACTTCATAGGAAGAGTAGGTCATGGAGCCGGGATACAGCTCGGTGGTACCGGAAGCGTTCACCTGAGTGACCTTCACGAAGTTATCCTGAACGGTCACGGTGTAGCCGCCGCGCACCAGGGTGCCGTCGGTTGCAATGGCGTTGATCATGGCCGTGCCGGCGGAAACACCGGTTACCACACCAGTCTCATGATCCACGGTGGCAACGGAGGGGTTATCGGTATCCCAATACAGGTTCTGGTTGTGAGCATTGGTAGGCAGCACGGAGGCGGTAGCCTGGATGGACTCGCCCACACCGATCGGAGAACGTCCGGTTACGGAGATGCTCGTTACCTTGATAACGTTCTTGCTGACGCTGATGGTGATGGTTGCCTTAGTGCCGCTACCGTCGGTGGCTGCGGCGGTGATGACAGTGGTGCCGGCAGTCTTGGTGCTGGCAGTTACCTTACCGGTCTGGTCCACGGTAGCAACGGAGGTGTTGCTGGAGGTCCAGGTCAGCTTCTGAATGGAAGCGTTGGAAGGATACACGGTAGCACCGATGGTCTGGGTAGCCTTGTAGACCATACCCGTGTTGCCGGTGAGCACGATGCCGGTGACAGGCACGTTTTCAATGCCGATCAGGAAGGAACCGTACACATTGCCGTCGGAAACGGAGGTGGCGGTGATGACCACGGTGCCGCTGGCAACCACGGTCACATTGCCGTTCTGATCCACGGTGGCAACGTTGGTGTTGGAGCTGGACCAGGTGACACTCTTGTTAGAAGCGTCAGAGGGAAGAACCTCAGCGGTGAAGGCGTAAGTTTCGCCAACTGTCATGGAAGCCTTGCCGGTGACATTGATCGTGGTGACAGGCACCAGAGCGGCAACCGTCAGCTCGTAAGAGTCCACGATGGATGCATTGTCATTGGAAGCGGCCACGATGGTGGTGGTGCCGGCACCCACTGCAGTAACAATGCCCTTATCGCTTACCGTCGCAACAGAGGTGTTGGAGCTGGAGAAGGACAGGGTCTTGTTGGTGGCGGTGGTGGGCCATACTTCATAGCTGATGGCGTAGGTCTCGCCGATCTTCATGCTGGCCTTGCCGGTGATGGATACCTTCGTTACGCGGGTATCGTCATCATAGGCGGGGGTAACGGTCAGCAGATAGTAGCCGAACAGGCTCGTGCCATCGGTAGAGGTGGCGGAAATCAAGGTCTGGCCGGCGGTACGGGCGTACACAACACCGGAGCTGCTTACCGTAGCAACGGAGGTCACACTGCTGGACCAGGACAGAGTCTTGTTGGTAGCGGTGGTGGGCAGCACGGTAGCGGTAGGATAGTCGCTCTCGCCAGCCTTCAGGGTAGTGCGGCCGGAGATGGTGACGCTCTCTACAGGAACGTTGGAAGACGCCATCAGCGCGGTCAGGCTCGCAGGCATGGTAGCGGCCGTAACGAAGCTGGAAGCGTCCGTCTCTGCAAGGGCAGAAGCTCCGCAGCCCAGCGTCAGGGTGAACGCTGTCAGAAGAGCCAGTGCCTTGAGAAGCACTTTCTGTTTCATGTTCAGTTCTCCTTCCTTATTTATCAAGATCCCTGCGGCAAAGCTTGCCGAAGAGATTGATAGCTGAATAAGTTGGACTTTCGTATCCGATGAAATGACGGCTGAAAACCCAGACTCGTTCGATGTGCATTATATCAAAATATTTCAATTCTGTAAACAAAGCGTGCGAGAATTTGCAAGAAATTTTACAGAATTGAGTAGAAAATGTGATGAAATCATGCCAAGAGTCTGTTTTTCATGCTTTCAAATCGCTTAAAAGATACCAAAGTCGGTTTGCGTGGCAGGCACATCGATGATGACATAATCGGGATGCACCATCAGCAAGGTGGGATCACCGCCTGCTTGAAGCACGCAATCGGTCACGGCTTCCAGAATGGCGTTGCTGGTATGCGTGGCACCGGTTACCGTGTCCACCGCCAGGGACTGCCAGGCGATGATGTCCGCCGGGATCCGCTCAATGGCAGGATCGCTGATGCCCGGTGTTTCCTTGTGAC
>CAVBFK010000133.1:0-3182 GCA_963594395.1 Lachnospiraceae bacterium | reverse complement strand
GAGTTCTCTTTCATCTACGAAAAATTTGACCTGTATCGGTCGCTTGCGATTCCTGTTGTCTGGCATAGATGCTATCCCGCTCCTGTTCAGTTATCTCTTGTCCGTAGTGAAAAGCTTTACTGTGTCTGTTGGATTCTTCAATTCGGTCTTGAAGAATTCTGGATACATCTTAATGTTCTCATCGAGCGAAGCCCACACCAAGTGTTCTTTGCTGTTATCTTCCATAAAGCTTTCGCTGATCGGCGCAAAAGCATCAGGCACTTTCATATAGAAGAAAAGCGAAATCTCATAAATCAGCTTGTTCCGATTGGAAGGCACGTCGCCATAGAAATAGTTTTCATGCACAAAGCCAAGGCGGTCAATTTCCATCTGAACGCCCGTTTCCTCCAACACTTCACGGACAACAGCCTCTTCTGCTGTTTCACCGAATTTTACCCTGCCGCCAACGGAGTAGAGATAGTCTCTGTCATTGCCAACCATCAAAATCTTTCCATCCTTCATGATGATTGCGCCGACACGAATATTCAAAATCCCATCGTCACAGGCTACGCACATATCTTTGTTCATTGTTCTTCCCCCATTTCGTTTAGCAGTTTCTCAGTCAATGTCCATCATACTGCTGTTGCTGAACTTCAGTTCCACGCAGATGCTATCCATATTGATCGTACGAGTGATTAACTTTTTCATTTGCTTGGCTTCCGCCCACCAGTGTGTACACACATTATATCACAAGGATAACTCTGTTTTCAATGCGATACCCAGAATTTATCGCTCTAAAATGTAACTTTTCTACGAATATAAGCTGATTTTCAGTCCCTCCCCGGTGTCGAACATACTCTGCATCGAAATACCCCTCTATCGACTTTACAGTTTTGCAGGGTAATTAACGCAGCTATAAATATACGCACTTCCCAGCGAACGGTATCCGCTATGCAGCGATTCGCTGTTTCACAAAAGAACCGCACAGAGGCGATAAGTATTTCACCCTTTTCGCTATCCTTGCTTTACAGAACAGAAAATAAGCGATTTTCAACCATTAACTGCACAAAAACAGGCGGCACCCAACTGAAGTTGAGTGCCGCCTGTTTTGTCGTCCAATCCTGCTTGGCAGATGCCGATTTTGTAGTTTCCTCAAATTACTGTCTTATCGGCACACGGCAAAATGCGCCCCTCTTTTTGTGTTACTTGAATGTTCACGGAAAATTTTTAATTGGATGCAAGCATTCATGATGCTGGATCGTTGTATGAGCATGGCGCACTCTTGCATGATGTGGTATAATAGCTTGTGCAGTTATTTTTTGCGCAGTGACTTTCCGCGAAGGAGGCGAACAGCGTGGCATCAAGACGTGACAGAAACGACGGACAGGATCGTTATTCCTATCAATCGTCTTCGCAGTATGGCGGCGATTTTGTGCCCGATGATCAGTCTTATGTGGACGATCAGACCAATGTTTATGAAATGGGTCAGTCTGACCATGATGATGATCAGCCCTATGATGAACCTTATGATGACGGCATGACGGATTCCGGCGAGGACTTTGCTCCGGAAGACGGAGAAGAAGACTGGCAGAATGCCCCGGAAGACGGCTATGATGACGGCTATGAGGAGAATGACGAGCTTCCTCCTGCAGAAGAGGAGAAAACCTACGCCCATTCCATCTTCAAGCCTGCTACCAAGAAGCCGGCATTTATTCTCTGCGTGCTGGTGAATGTGGTGCGCATTGTGGCCCTGTTGGTGGTACTGGTGGGTCTGGCCGCCGTCGGCGCGGTCGTCGGCATCGCCAAGGGCTACGTGGAAACGGCGCCTACGCTGGACTTGGCCGCCTTGGATGACCAGGCACAGACGTCCTTTATCTATGATTCCAACGGCAACCTGATCACGGAATACAAGGGCACGGAGAATCGCGTCAGCGTCAGCTTGGCGGCTATGCCCACGTATCTTCAGCAGGCGTTTATCGCAGTAGAGGATGCACGCTTCTACACCCATAACGGTGTGGATATCAAGCGTATTGTGGGCGCCTTTGTGTCGAACCTGACTTCCTCCAGCACCCAGGGCGGTTCGACGATTACGCAGCAGTTAATCAAAAACACCCTGCTGTCTTCCGAGCAAAGCTATAAGCGCAAAATTCAGGAAGCTTATCTGGCCATGCAGCTGGAACAGCAGTATACCAAGGATCAGATTCTTGAAAGTTACCTGAACACCATCTTCTTGGGCGAAAACTATTACGGCGTTCAGGTGGCCGCACAGGGCTATTTCGGCAAAAGCCTGGGCGAGCTGACCCTGCGCGAATGCGCCATGCTGGCCGGCGTGACCAATAGCCCCTATTACTACAATCCTCGGCGCAATTTCTACACCCGCTCCAAAGAGGGAGTCGATTATGCGGCTATTACCAACGACCGCACTGACTATGTGCTTCGCTGCATGTATGAAAATCAGTTCATCACCTATGAACAGTATCAGGAAGCACTGGACACCTCCACGGCCAACGTGCTGGAGGAAGACCCCAGCGAAGGTTCCGGCATGTACGAATACCCGCATTATGTGGAGTATGCCGTGTCTGAAGTGGTGGACATCCTGCTGCAGCTGAATGACCTGGAGGATACCACTGCCAACCGTTACGCCATGGAGAATAAGCTCCGTACGGGCGGCTATCGCGTGAAGCTGGCCATTGATACGGAGATTCAGACCACCGTGCAGGAAACGCTGGAGAACTGGACGAAGTACCCATCCCTCCGCGATCCGTCGGATAAGGTGTATCGCTCCCGCAACTCGGACGGCACCTATACGGAGATCATCGAACCCCAGGCGGCGGCTGTGGTGCTGGATTACCGCACGGGCGAAATTAAGGCCATTGTGGGCAGCCGCACCACGCCTACCCAGCGGAAAACGCTGAACCGTGCAACAGACATGAAGATGCCTGTGGGCTCGTCCATCAAGCCGATTGCCGTGTACGCGCCGGCTATTGAACTGGGCGGCAGTCCTGCAAGCATTGTGTACAACATGCCCGTGCCTATTTCCGGCTGGAAAAACAGCAAGGGCGAGGATTCCTGGCCGAAGAACTACGGCGGCGGCGGATACACCGGCCCCATCACGCTACGAACGGCCATGATGAAGAGCTACAACACCGCCGCGGCACAGACCTTGATGACCATGGTGGGTGTGGATCGCTCGGTGGACTTCC
>CAVBFK010000132.1:0-13930 GCA_963594395.1 Lachnospiraceae bacterium | reverse complement strand
AGCTGTACCTGCATTACGGGGACAAGGAGCTCCTGCGGCAGGAATATCCCACCATGAAAGACTGGGTGGACTGGATCGCTCGGGAAAACGACCGCCACCATTGCGGCTACATCTGGGGCGGCAATGCACAGCTGGGCGACTGGCTGGCCCTGGACGGCACCAGCGTCTACGGCGGAACGGATCGAACCTACGTTGCCACGGCTTATTATTACTACTCTGCATCCCTCACTGCCAAGGCGGCAGAAACCCTGGGCATGACGGAGGACGCGGCCTTCTATACCGAACTGTCCGAACATATCCGTGAAGCCTTCCAGACAGAGTATTTCACGCCTTCGGGCAGAATCGCCATTGAGACCCAAACGGCTTGCGTCATGGCGCTGTACCTGAATCTGACGCCGGAAAATGCCAAAGAAAAGACCCAGCACATGCTGGCGAAACTCATTGAAGAAAACGGCTATAAGCTGCAGACGGGTTTTGTGGGCACGCCGTGGCTTCTGCCCGTGCTGTGCGACAGCGGACGGGAAGATTTGGCATATACCCTGCTTCTCCGCAAGGAATATCCCGGCTGGCTGTACGAGGTGGAGCGCGGTGCAACCACCATCTGGGAGCGGTGGAATTCCATCGAGCCCGACGGCTGCATGAACCGTGACGGCATGAATTCCCTGAACCACTACGCCTACGGTTCCATTGCCGCTTGGATGTACCGCTCCATGGCGGGTCTGCATGCGGATACGGCTGGCGGAAGGTATATGAAGATTGCCCCTCTGCCGGACAAGCGGGTGACTTCCTGCAAGGCAGAATATACGTCTCCCGGCGGCACCTGGCGTACTGAATGGCACTACGAAGGGGACACCTGGCAGGTGGATGTGCATGTGCCCTTTGGGTGTGAAGCAGATCTGGTGATGCCCAACGGCACAACAGAGCATCTCCTGCCTGGTGATGTGCACCGCACGGCGGTCATGCCCAAGAAGTATTACTCGCTGGATTCCTCTTTGGATGCACTGCTGGGCTATGAACCTACCCGGCAGATCATTCAGGACATGTTCCCCCGTGCTATCCGCGGCGTGGCCTTCCAGTATGAGATGCACACCATGCGCCAGCTGGTGTCGTCGCCCTTCTCGGAAATCACCGATGATGAAATTGAAGCGCTGGACAAAGCATTGAAAGAAATTCCTGTGCAGGAATAATGAATAGGAGAGATTCACATGGCTACCATCAAGCTTGGTTTTGCCCCTACCCGACGGGCGATTTTCAGCGCCCCTGCCGCCGTTACCTTCCGCAACCTGACGGCCAAGCGCCTGAAGGAACTGAACGTGGACTTTGTAGACATTGACGATGTGAACGACGAGGGCCTCCTCTATGATGACGCAGGCCTGGAGAAGATCATTGCCAAGTTCAAGGCGGAAAAGGTAGACGGCCTGTTCCTGGCACACTGCAACTTCGGCACGGAGTACGAATGCGCACGGCTGGCCAAGGCACTGAATGTCCCTGTGCTCCTGTGGGGTCCCCGTGACGAGCGTCCCGATGAAAACGGCATGCGCCTCCGCGACAGCCAGTGCGGCTTGTTCGCTACCGGCAAGGTTCTGCGCCGCTTCCATGTGCCCTTCACCTACATGAACAACTGCAATCTGGAAGATAAGGAATTCGAGCGGGGCGTGAAGGACTTCCTGGCCGTATGCAACGTGGTGCGCACCTTCCGCCATACCCGCATCTTGCAGATTGGCCCCCGTCCCTTCGATTTCTGGTCCACCATGTGCAATGAAGGCGAACTGCTGGAGAAGTTCAACATTCAGTTGTCGCCCATTCCGCTGCCTGAACTGTATGCAGAGATGAAGAAGTGGCGGAAAGAAAAGACTGAGGTTGCCAAGGTGGTGGCCTACTGCAAGGAAAACATGACCTGCAAGATTGACGATGCAGGCTTGGAATCCGTCGCCGCCCTGAAGGTGGCCATGAAGAGCCTGGCTACCAAGTATGGCTGCAACGCCATTGCCATTCAGTGCTGGAACGCCCTGCAGGATGAAATCAACATCATGCCCTGCGCCGCCAATGCCTTGCTGAATGAAGAAGGCATTCCCGTGGTGTGCGAAACGGATATTCACGGTGCCATTTCTCAGCTGATTGCCGAGGCCGCCTCCATGAACGAGCGCCGCGTGATGTTCTCCGACTGGACGGTGCGTCACCCGGACAACGACAATGGCGAACTGCTGCAGCACTGCGGCCCCTGGCCTATCTCCGTGGCCAAGGAGAAGCCCACCATCTGCGTCCCTGTGGCCTTCCCGCAAAACGGTGCCGTATCCGCCGAAGCCAAGCACGGCCCCATGAGCCTGGTACGCTTTGATGGCGATGACGGCGAGTATTCCATTCTGCTGGGGCATGCCAAGGGCATCGAAGGCCCCTGGACCCGCGGCACCTATGTGTGGGTGGAGGTTGCCAACCTGAAGCGGCTGGAAGCCAAGGTTGTGGAAGGCCCCTACATCCATCACGTGGCCGCCATCCATGGCGATGTGGTGCCTGTGGTGTATGAAGCTTGCAAGTATATCGGCGTGAAGCCTGACCTGTATGATCCCATTGAAGACAAGGTGCAGGCCTACCTCCACGGTGAAGACGTTGTGTTTGATGAGGTGTAAGCGATGAGACAGGATCTTACGGCGCTGTCCTACCATCTCCGTCAGCATGTGCTGGACATTGTAATGGCCGGCAAGGGCGGACACATTGGCGGCGACATGAGCGTCATTGATGTGCTGGTTACCCTGTATTTCGATCAGATGAACATTTCCCCTGAAAATCAGGATGACCCCAACCGCGACCTGTTCGTGCTCAGCAAGGGTCACTCGGTGGAGGCCCTGTATGCCGTGCTGGCGGAGAAAGGCTTTTTCCCCTACGAGCAGGTGCTGGCAGAGTTCAGTAAGTTCGGTTCCAAGTTTATTGGTCACCCCAATAACAAACTGCCGGGCATTGAAATGAACAGCGGCTCCCTGGGTCACGGCCTGCCGGTTTCCATCGGCATGGCACTGGCCGCCAAGATGGACAATCGCCCCACCCGCGTGTACACGGTTATGGGCGACGGCGAACTGGCCGAAGGCTCCGTATGGGAAGGAGCCATGGCTGGCGGACATTATCAGCTGGATAATCTGTGCGCCGTGATTGACCGCAACCGTTTGCAGATTTCCGGCAGCACGGAAGACGTCATGCGTCAGGATGACCAGTGCACCCGCTGGGCAAGCTTTGGCTGGCATACCATCTCCGTGCCCGGCAACGATATTCCTTCCCTGCATGATGCCTTTGAAGAAGCCAAGGCCACCAAGGGCAAGCCTACGGTGATCATCGCCAACACCACCAAGGGCTGCGGTTCTCCCGTGATGGAGAACAAGGCCAACTGGCATCACAAGGTGCCCACGGCAGAAGAATATGCGCAGATTATGAGCGACCTGAAGGCCAGAGAGGAGGCGGCACGTCATGAATAAGATTCCGAATCGTCAGGCCATCTGTGAAGTGCTGATGGAAAAGGCGGCAGAGGACAAGGACATTGTGGTGCTCTGCTCGGACAGCCGCGGCAGTGCTTCTCTGGCACCCTTTGCCCAGCAGTACCCCAAGCAGTTTGTAGAAATCGGCATTGCAGAACAGAACCTGGTGAGCATTAGTGCCGGCCTTGCCAAGTGCGGCAAGAAGCCGTTTGCCGCGTCTCCTGCCTGCTTCCTGTCGACCAGAAGCTATGAGCAGTGCAAGGTGGACGTATGCTACAGCAACACCAACGTGAAATTGATCGGCATCAGCGGCGGCATCAGCTACGGCGCCCTGGGCATGAGCCATCATTCCGCTCAAGATATTGCCGCCATGAGTGCCATCCCCAACATGCGGGTCTATCTGCCCAGCGACCGTCATCAGACGCGGAAGCTGATCGAAAACCTCCTGCAGGATCAGAAGCCCGCTTACATCCGCGTGGGCCGCAATCCTGTGGAAGATATCTATGATGAAAACAACACGCCTTTTACCATGGATAAGGCCACGGTACTGATGGGTGGCGAAAACACGGATGTGGTGCTGATTGCCTGCGGCGAAATGGTTCGCCCTGCAAAGCTTGCCGGTGAAGCACTGATGAAGCAGGGAATTTCCTGCACAGTGCTGGACATGTACTGCGTGAAGCCCCTGGACCGTGAGGCGGTGATCCGTGCCGCCAAGGGAGCCAAGCTGGTGGTAACCGTGGAGGAGCATGCCCCCTATGGCGGACTTGGCTCCGTGGTGGCGCAGGTGGTCAGCGAAAATTGCCCCACCTATGTGACGGAGCTGGCACTGCCAGATGCTCCTGTTATCACGGGTACTTCCCAGGAAGTGTTTGACTATTACGGACTGAACGCGGACGGCATTGTGAAGACGGTGACGGAAAAGCTGAAGCACATTTGATCGGAAAGCGAGGCGTGACCGACATGCCTTATATCATTGGAATTGACCAAAGCACCCAGGGAACCAAGGCCATGCTCTTTGACGGGCAGGGGAAGATTGTTCTGCGGCTGGATCGCCCGCATCGGCAGATCATCGATGAAAACGGCTGGGTGGAGCATGACCCGGAGGAGATTTATCAGAACCTGATCCGCCTGGTGCGTGACCTGATGGCGAAGAGCGGTGTTCCTGGCAATGAGATTGCCGCCGTGGGCATCAGCAACCAGCGGGAAACTGCCATGGCCTGGGATCGCCAAACCCTCGCCCCGGTGTACAACGCCATTGTGTGGCAGTGTGCCCGCGGTGCGGCCATCTGCGAGCGGATTGAGAAGCAGGGCCTGAGCGAAAGCATTCGCCAGAAGACCGGCCTGCGTCTGTCTCCTTACTTCTCCGCCGCTAAGCTTAGCTGGATCATGGAGAACGTGCCTCAGGTGCATGACCGTGCTCTGAAAGGTGAAATCTGCGTCGGCACCATGGACAGCTACCTGGTGCATCGGCTGACCGGCGGCAAGGAGTTCCGCACGGACTACTCCAACGCTTCCCGCACCCAGCTGTTCAACATCCGCACCCTGCAGTGGGACAAGGAGCTGTGCGAAATTTTCGGTATTCCCATGGCCTGCATGGCAGAAGTGACGGACTCGGACGGCTTCTTTGGTGAAACGGACTTTGAGGGCGTTTTGCCCTGCAAGGTGCCGATTCACGGCGTGATGGGCGACAGCCACGGTGCACTTTTCGGCCAGGGATGTCTGAAGCCCGGCATGATGAAGGCAACCTACGGTACGGGATCTTCCATCATGATGAACATCGGTGAAACGCCGATCTTCTCTGACCAGGGCGTGGTAACGTCTCTGGCGTGGAAAACGAACGGCAAGGTGCAGTATGTGCTGGAAGGCAACATCAACTACACCGGCGCGGTGATTACCTGGCTGAAGGATGACATGCATCTCTTGGAAAACGCAGGGGAGAGCGAACGGCTTGCCCGTGAGGCTGACCCCGCCGATCACGCCTATGTGGTGCCGGCCTTCTCAGGCCTTGGCGCGCCCTATTGGCGGTCAGATGCGGAAGCGGCCATCATCGGCATGCGCCGCACCACCGGCCGCAAGGAGATTGTGAAGGCAGGCTTGAGCTGCATCGCCTATCAGATTGCCGATGTGGTGAAGCTGATGCAGAAGGAGACCGCCATCGCCAAGGTGGAGCTTCGCGTAGACGGCGGCCCCACCCGCAACAGCTGGCTCATGCAGTTCCAGAGTGATATCCTGAATGCAGAGCTTCGCGTCCCTGAAGCGGAGGAGTTGAGTGCCATTGGTGCCGCTTATGCCGCAGGATTGAGCACCGGCGTGTATCCGGAAGATATCTTCACCAAGACGGCCTACAAGGCCTTCCATCCGTCTATGGCAGAGGAACGCCGCACCCGGCTGTATCAAGGCTGGCAGGACGCGGTGAAGCGGGTACTGTAAGTTTCTATCATTCGAGAGTCCGCTACGAAAAGGCGGGCTCTCTTTTTAATACCCCGGATGAATTGCTCATTTTCAAGCCTTGGCATATTGACGGCTTTATGGAATCGGGATATCATAAAGGGGAACGGAAGAAGACGGCAAAACAGAAGAAGAATCGCAGCGTTGTCCGTACGCTGGTCATGATTGAAGAATTGGAAGCGCTGCACCGGTAGCGCTTCGGAGGGACTTATGATTATTACTTATGAAAACACGAAATGCATCATCCCCGACGGGTCAACTGTTCGGGAAGGTTTTCAGGCTTTAGGACTTCATACAACGCCCATCCTGGCGGCACTGCGGGGCGGACAAGTGCTGGAGATGAATGAAGTCATCCCGGGAGACGGTGAACTGCTCCCGCTGACCTTAGCCCATGAAGAGGGACGCCGCATTTATGAGCGCTCTCTGCGCTTTGTCATGCTCCTTGCCGCAAAGCATCTGATGCCGGGAAAGCGGGTACGGGTGGAATACTCGGCCGCCGGCGGTGTGCTGGTGCGTCTGCCCGAGGAAAATCTGACCGCAGAACAGGTCGATGCCCTGGAGCAGGAAATGCGCCGCATTGTGGAGCAGAATCTTCCCTTTGAAAAAGAAGAGTGGCTTGTGCAGGACGCCATGAATTACTTTGCCGCCGAAGGCCAGCAGGATAAAGTAGCCTTGCTGAAACTGCGCCCGTTCCGCCATTTTAAGATGTATCGGTGCGGCGATATGTGGGAGTATTTCTACGGCGCCATGGCACCGTCTACCGGCAGCGTGAAGGTGTTTGATCTCCTGCCTCATGACGGCGGATTCGTGCTGCAGCTGCCGGATAAGTCTGCCTTTGGCATGCCGTCCATTTATCACGACTACCCCAAGCACCTGTCCGTGTTTGCGGAAAGCGCAGAGTGGTGCCGTATCCTGGGTATTGAGAATGCATCGGACTTGACGTCGATGATGAACCGCGGCGACATGCGCACCTTCATCCGAGTGAATGAAGCCTTGCAGGACAAGGCACTGGCCGATATTGCCGATGAGATTGACCGCCGAAAGAAGCGGGTCATTTTGCTGGCGGGGCCGTCTTCCAGCGGCAAAACCACCACGGCGGCGCGCTTGGCCATTCAGCTTCGGGTGTTGGGATACCATCCCATGCGGCTGAGCCTGGACGACTACTATCGCAACCAGAAGGAATTGCCCCGCGAGGCAGACGGCAGTGTGGACTTGGAAAGCATCCATACGCTGGATTTGCCCCTGATTCAGCAGCAGATTTGTTCCCTTCTGCAGGGCGAAGCAACGGAAATCCCGATCTTCAATTTCAAGACCCATGAACGGGAGCCTCACGGCGTGGTGCAGACCCTCGGCCAGGGAGAACCCATCATCATTGAGGGAATTCACGGCTTGAATCCCATGTTGTCGCAGGGCATTCCGGCCAAGGAGACGTACCGCATTTTCGTCAGCGCTCTAACCTGCCTGAACCTGGATGACCATAATCGCATCCGAACCACGGATGCACGGCTCCTGCGGCGCATTGTGCGGGATCATCAGTTCCGCAATACCTCACCGTCTGCCACGCTGAACATGTGGCAAAGCGTCCGCAACGGCGAAAACCGCTGGATCTTCCCGTATCAGGAAACGGCGGATCGGATGTTCAACACCACCCTGCACTATGAACTGCCTTTCCTGAAAACAGAAGTGTATGATCTGCTGGAGGCCATCCCGCCTACAGAGCCCTGCTATCTGCCTGCAAAGCGTCTGCTGAAAGTCCTGCATTATATCCCGTTTGCACCGAAGGAGATGTTCAATGAGATCCCGCCGATCTCTATTTTGCGGGAATTTATTGGAAATAGCACCTTCGATCTGGGATAAACCGAAAGTCATGCCCTGAACTTCTTCTATTATCCTTGACAAACGTTCGTAAATGGGCTTTAATTAGAAAGGTTTGCACCTTTTTTCGCACGGGAGATTTGAAGGAGGAGCTTTGCGTGGCAGTGGTGGGACAAATCCTGGAGGGAATATCAGCAGTGCTTGGCGCGTGGCTGATGATCATGCTGGTTTATCAGATGTATCTGACGCTGTTCGGCTTCAAACGTGCTACGAAGGACTACGCGGATCATGATCCGCAGAGCCGCTTCTTGGTGCTGGTACCCGCCCATAACGAAGAAGCGGTGATTGGGGATATCATCGAAAATCTGCAGTCGATGGATTATCCTAAAGAGCTCTACGACTTCTATATCATCGCCGATAATTGCACAGACAAGACGGCGGAAGTGGCACGCAGTCATGGCGCAAAGGTTATCGAAACTTGCAAAGAGCATCCTGACGATCCGACGGGGAAGCCCATTGCACTGAAAAAAGCCCTCAAAGAAGTGGGCGAATACCAGGAAAAGTACGATCTGCTGATGATTTTTGACGCAGACAATCTGATGGATCGGAACATGTTCCGTGAGGTGAACAGCCAGTACCTGGACAAGGACAAGCCGGACTTTATCCAGTGCTACCTGGGTGCCAAGAACAAGAAGGGCATCGTTGCCTGGTTCTACTACACCAGCTACACCATCACCAATCGTTTCTTCCAGCTGGCGAAGCATCGCCGCGGATTGAACTGCTCCATCGGCGGCACGGGCTTTGCCATTTCTACGGAATACCTGTATCAGCGCGGCGGCTGGACGACCATGAGCCTGACCGAGGATTTTGAGATTCAGGTGGAGGCGACCCTGGCAGGCAAGCGCATCCTGTGGAATCATAATTGCCGCGTGTACGATGAGAAGCCCACCAAGCTGAAGGCCTCTATGCGGCAGAAACTCCGCTGGGGTCAGGGACACTGGTACGTGTGCCTGAAAAATACCGGCAAGGTGTTCTCCAGCCTGTTCCATGGGAAGATTAATATTCGGGAATTTTTCAGCGTGCTGACGTACATGTACAGCCTGTCTTCCTACGTGGTGGCGGCCATTCAGCTGATTATTTCTCTGCTGCTGATGATCCCTGCCTTTGAGCATACGCCGACGCCTACAACCGTGGGCACAACGGTGTGGGGTGTTGTGCTGTTCATCTACAGCTACTTTGCCCTGTTCTATCTGGCAGACTGGGTGGACAACAAGATCCCCTTCAAGCTGTCTACCTTGCCGCTGATGCTGGTCAGCTTTGTGGTGAATATGCTGGTGTCCGTGGTAAACCAGGTGGCTGGCCTCCTGCTGTGCCGCAATCAGCACACCTGGGTGAAAACAGAGCATACCCTTTGCCGGGAGACCCTTGCTGAGGAAGAAACCGAAGCCAAGGCATAAACGAAAGACGCAAGAGGGACGAAACCGTTTCTGGTTCCGTCCCTCTTTTTTTATGCAGTGTAATCGAACTGGGCCTGATACATGGAAGCATAATAGCCGTTTTTCTCAAGGAGCTCCTCGTGGGTGCCGCTCTCAACCAGGCGCCCCTTGTCCATCACCAGGATGCAGTCGGCACCGGTGATGGTGGAAAGACGGTGGGCAATCACGAAGCAGGTGCGGCCTTTCATTAGCTTCAGCATGGCATCCTGGATGAGTTTCTCTGTGCGGGTGTCCACGTTGGAGGTGGCTTCGTCCAGAATCAGCATGGAGGAATTCATCAGCATGGCGCGGGCGATGGTGATGAGCTGTTTCTGCCCCTTGGAGATGCTTGTGCCGGAGGCAATGACAGGGGTTGCGTAGCCATCGGGCATGGAAAGAATCATGTCGTGAATGTGCGCCGCCTGCGCCGCGGCAATGACTTCTTCCGGTTTCGCATCCGGACGGCCGTAGGCAATGTTGTCGTAGATGGTTCCATCAAACAGCCAGGTATCCTGCAACACCATGGTGAACTGGGAGCGGAGACTGTCCCGCTTGAGGGTACGGATGTCCTTCCCATCCAGCAGAATGGCACCGGAAGATACATCGTAGAAGCGCATCAGCAGATTGATGAGGGTGGTCTTGCCGCATCCCGTTTCGCCCACAATGGCGATGACCGAACCAGGCTTTGCATCAAAATTGATGTGATGCAGGATCTCTTTGCCGGCTACATAGCTGAAGGACACATCCTGTACCTGAACATGTCCCTTACAAGGGGCGGCATCCAGGGCATCAGGTTCGTCAGGCTTTTCCGGAGGAAGATCACAGAGCGTCAACACCCGCTCGGCGGCGGCCAGGGCAGACTGAATTTCACTGAGGATGTTGGCAAATTCGTTAATTGGGCCGGAAAACTTGCGGCTGTACAGCACGAAGGAGCCGATGCTTCCCAGCGAGATGCTCCCTGCCATGTACATCAGTGAGCCGAAAATGCTCACCAGCGCCAGGGAGATGTTGTTGATCAGGTTCACGGTGGGGCCGGTCACACTGGCGGTGTAATCGGCCTTCCAGTTTGCTTCTACGGCGTTGTCATTCTTCTCGGAAAATCGGTTGTGGAATTCTTCTTCCTGATGGTAGGCTCGCACCGTCTTCAGGCCGGAAATGGTTTCTTCCACAAAGCCGTTCAGTTCACCCAGCTTTCGCGAACGGTCGCGGAAAAGGGGACGGACCTTCTTGGCACGGATGCGTGTGAAGCAGATCGAAATGGGAATGGTGAAGACGAAAATCAGCAACAGCTTCGGCGAAATGGAAACCATCATGGCGAAGGAGCCGACGACCGTAATGACGCTGGAGAGCATCTGCACCAGGTCGGTGGAGAGCGAACTGCCCACGGTATCCACATCGTAGGAAAGAACGGAGATTACGTCGCCTGCCTGATGGGTGTCAAAGAAACTCACCGGAAGCGCGGTCAACTGCTGAAACAGATCGGTGCGCATCTGCTTGGTCATTTTGCGGGAAATGGAGATCATCAGGTAGGAGAGCCCCAAACTCATCAAGGAAGACAGCAGGGAAATGATCAGCATGCAGCCCACATAGTAGGCAACCTGGGGGATGTCCACATCATTGGGCTTGATGGCATCAATGGCATAGCCGGACAGCTTGGGGCTGAGAAGTGCCAGCACATTGCCGAGAACGGAAACGATGACCGCCAGCGCAATCAACATGCGATACTTGCTTAGGTAGCGCCACAGACGGCGCAGTACATGAATGGAGCGCCCTTTCGGCTTGTCAAAGGCCATGTTGCCGGCGGGCTGACCCACATGATTGGCCATGTTACATCGTCTCCTTTCCCTGAACATTGGGGACATCGCCCAGCTGGAGCCGGCAAAGATCGCGGTACATGGGGCAGGATTGACGGAGTTCGTCGTGCTTGCCGTAGCCGACTATGCGACCCTTGTCCAGCACCAAAATATGATCCGCCGCCATGACGGCAGATACTCGCTGAGCCACCAGAATGGTGGTGGTGCCGGCGTATTCTTCCCGGAGGGAGCGGCGAAGGGCCAGATCGGTCTTGAAGTCCAGGGCGCTGGAGCAGTCATCCAGCAGAAGCAGACGGGGCTTGCCTGCCAACGCTCTGGAGATCAGCACGCGCTGCTGCTGACCGCCGGATAGATTCCGTCCGCGGACGTGCAGGGCAAAGTCCAGCTCTTCGTCATTCTGCCGGATGAAATTCGCCTGTGCCCGGTCGGTGGCGGTGAGTAGGGCGTCATCATCAATATCCCGTCCAAAGCGGATGTTTTCCCGCAGGGTATCGGCCATGAGAAAGTCGTTCTGGAACACGATGCCCACATTTTTGCGGAGCTCTTCGGCGGTCATGGAAGCGATGTTCCGGCCGCCCAGGCGAATTTCGCCTTGATCGGGGTCGTATTGCCGCAGTAGAAGAGAAAGCAGAGTGCTCTTGCCGGCACCGGTGGGACCGATAATACCCAGGGTCTCGCCTCCCTTCATGGAGAAGGAAATGTCACTGAGATCTGCATAGCGCTTGTTGTAGGAGAACGAGACGTGATCGAACACCAGATAGGCGTCTTCCTTCACAGGGGCGCATTCCTTGATTTTCAGATCCGATTCCATCATCAGAATCTCTTTGATGCGGTTGGCGCTGGCCTGTCCCTTGGAGTACATCATGAACAGACGGGAGACCGCCAACAGGGCGTTCAGGATGATGGTGAAATAGCTCATGAAGGCGATGATCTTGCCCGGCTGGGAAAGTCCCATGGAGACCCGCATGGCACCCACCAGAATCACCGCGGCAAGGCCGAAGTTCAACAGCAGACTCACCAGCGGGCTTACCGTAGCCATGACCCTGGAAGCACGGCACTGACTTTCTGCCAGGGATTCGTTCACTTCATCAAAGCGATCCCGCTCCCAAAACGTGCGGGACAGGGCACGAACCACGCGGGCACCGGCCATGTTTTCCTGAATTTTGCGCACCATGCCGTCCTCACACTGCTGAACCCGCGTGTAAAGGGGCAGACTGCGCTTGGACGCAAGGACAACCACCAACGCCAGCAGCGGCAGTGTGCCGGCCATAACCAACGTCAGCACGGGCTCCAGGCAGGCGGCCACACTCAGTCCGCCAACGAGCAGAATGGGGGCGCGGACGCCAAGACGCTGCATGCGATCCACCATCTGATGCACATTGTAGGTGTCACTGGTCAGGCGGGAGACCATGGAAGAATCGGTGATCTTGTCCCGCTGGTAGGTGGAGAGGCTCTCGATTTTATCAAACAGATCGCGGCGGAGCTTTCGCGTTACCTCGCGGCTGATGCCGGTAGACAGGCGGTTGGCCGTGCAGTTGCCCAGCCAGGCCAGCACGGCGCAGACCAGCATGGCAATGCCCATCATCCACGCACTGTGCATGTCCCCGGCAGGGGCGTACTCGTCCAGAATAATGGACAGCATGCTGGGCAGAAACAGCTCGATGACCGTACCGCCAATTTTAATCAGCATCTGCCAAAACAGGCGTCCGTAGTAGGGCTTCAGGTAGGTTCGGATGAGGTGCATCGTGCATCATCTCCCTTCGCATAGGCCTTGGCACGGGATGCAACCCGCTCCATGAGCAGATTCAGCGTCTCTTGCTCCTCCTCGGTGAGATCCTGTTGCAGATACTGCCGCCAGTCTTGAAGCATGGCATAGATGCGATCCTTGATGGCCAGCGCCTTTTCCGTCGGGTAGACCAGCAAGGAACGACGGTCGTTGGGGTCGGTCTCCCGGCGGATGAAGCCTTGCGTTTCCAGCGCCGACAATTGACGGGTCACGCTGGATTTGTGGACGCACAGGAAATCTGCCAGCGCTTCCTGGGAAATGCCGGGCATCCTGTACAGGGGCAGAAGGTACTGACTTTGACAGCCGTTGAGACCGAGATCGGCCAGCTGCCGGTCACGGTACATCATGCCGCATCGGTAGGTGATATTGATTTGCCTGGTTAGGGGAGGCATGGGTGGAGATCCTCCTTTATTCGTTGCATACGCAACTATTATAGGAGCGTTGCAGGAGGCTGTCAAGGGAGAAACACATCCTTACAATGGAATGATGGAGCTAATAGCCTTATTCCAGAGGGCTTTCCGGTCTATCCCGCAACCTCAATCGTCGCGGCTTTTAGCCGCTCGTTTCGGTTGATGCGTTCGCGGACGCATTTCGCGCCACTGGCGCGAGTCCGCTCTCTTACCTCTGGACTCCTTCGGATGTCTTCTCCGATGAAGTTGATTGGTATTGAAACTTAAAGGATTTGGAGAAGCACCCCTTCAAAAATGGGGACTGCGAAGGGGTCAAGGGGGCGGAGTCTTCGACCCGTAACCGCAAAGCCCCCTTGATGCTCGCTTAAAATATTTTGCAAAGGGATGAGCCTGTCGTATGGAACAAGCGAGTCAATTTCTAAATTCCAGGGGCTTTGCGGTCGCCCCTGGACCCTTCGCAAGTCCTCTCCGATGAAGTTGAATTTTATCGAAATTTGAAAGTTTCGGAATGGTTTCTCTTAGAAAGGGAAAGGACTCCTTAAAAGGAGTGCACCGAAGGTTTCCAAAGGGCGACCGGAAAGCCCTTTGGTCGCTCCGCAGAGCGAAATCTCCTTGCCGGATGATAAGAGTGTTGCAAGGAATAAGCGAGTGTTGTTCCAAATTCCAGGGGCTTTGCGGTCGCCCCTGGACCCTTCGCAAGTCCTCTCCGATGAAGGAG
>CAVBFK010000131.1:0-2081 GCA_963594395.1 Lachnospiraceae bacterium | reverse complement strand
AGGTGTATGGGGATTTGATTGCCTGGTTGGAGGAGAAGATTTGATGCCCCTTCGGTGGCAAAATAAACTCAAAAGAAGGGGACTGCCCGAAGGTTCAGGGCGACCGGAAAGCCCTGGTCGCTCCGCAGAGCGAAATCTTCTTGTTGGATAGCATGCTTGTTGTATAGAACCAGCGAGTTAAATTCCATCTTCCAGAGGGCTTAAGCGGGTCGAAGACCCTCGCCCTCTGGACTCCTTCGGCTGTCCTCTCCGATGAAGTAGGTTTGTATTGAAACTAAAAAGTTTCGGAAGAGCACCCCCTCAAAGAAGGGGACTGCCCGAAGGTCCAGGGCGACCGGAAAGCCCCCCTTGTCGCCTCGCAAGGCGAAATCTCCTTGCCAATGACTTGGCTTATGGAACAAAGAAAGTTTTAATCCATCTTCCAGGGGCTTTGCGGTCGCCCCTGGACCCTTCGCGGTGCACTTTCTTTAAGTAGTGTTCAACCGAATCTTTTATGATTCAAGAAAAGACTCCTTCATCCGTAGGAGCGTGCGAAGGAGGTGCAGGAGGGCGAGGGTTTTCGACCCGCTTAAGCCCTCCTGCGAAAACAATAACGTAATCAGGGAAACTTCCCTTAAAAAGATCAACCAAAGGAGCGCATTCCTATGAACATGGTAGAAATTATCACCAAAAAGAAACTTGGCCTGACCCTGACCGATGAGGAGATCGATTATTTCGTTCAGGGGGCGGCCACAAAGACCATCCCTGATTATCAGCTGGCCGCTCTGCTCATGGCCATCCGCCTCAACGGCATGACCCCCGAGGAAACCACCCATCTCACCCTGAGCATGACCCACTCCGGCGATGTGGCAGACCTGTCCGCCATCCCCGGCGTGAAGGTGGATAAGCACTCCACCGGCGGCGTGGGTGACACCACCACCCTGGTGCTGGCTCCCCTGGTGGCGGCCTGCGGCGCGCCCATGGCCAAGATGAGCGGCCGCGGCCTGGGTCACACCGGCGGCACCCTGGATAAGCTGGAGTCCATCCCCGGCCTTACGGTGGAACTTTCCGAGGAAGATTTCATCCGTCAGGTGAAGGACATCGGCCTGGCCGTTATCGGTCAGACGGGGACCCTTGCCCCTGCCGATAAGACCCTCTACGCCCTGCGGGACGTGACCGCCACGGTGGATAGTCTGCCTCTGATTGCTTCCTCTATCATGAGCAAGAAGCTGGCCAGCGGCGCAGATGCCATTGTGCTGGACGTGAAGACCGGTAGCGGTGCCATTATGCACACCCTGGAGGGCAGCATTAAGCTGGGCAAGGCCATGGTGGATATCGGCGCCCTGGCCGGCAAGCCTGTAATGGCCATTGTGACCGGCATGGAACAACCCCTTGGCACCCACATCGGAAACGCGCTGGAAATCAAGGATGCCATTGATGTGCTTTCTGGCCGCACGGCAGGCGACCTGAAGGAAGTCTCCCTGCTGCTGGGCAGTCACATGCTGATGTTCTCCGGCCGCGCCAAAACCACCGGTGAGGGCAAGCAGATGCTGGAGGAAGCCATCCGCAGCGGGGCTGGTCTGCAAAAGCTGAAGCAGATGATTGCCGCTCAGGGCGGTGATCCCTCTGTGTGCGACGACTGGACCAAGCTTCCCCAGGCTAAGGTGGTCAAGGAAGTCTATTGGGATGAAGAGGGCTATGTGGTGAAGATGGACACCACCGCCATTGGTCTGGCGGCGCAGGCCATGGGCGCAGGCCGCATGAAGAAGTCCGATGTGCTGGATTATTCCGTGGGCATGATTCTCCACAGCCGCATTGGCGATCATGTGGAAAAGGGCACGCCTTTGGCAACGCTTTATGCTAAGAGTGAGGAAGATGCTCTTGAGGCGGAGAAGAAGATCAAGCAGGTGATCAAGCTGGATACTGTGCCCGGGAAGAAGCCTCCGCTGTGGTATGCGATCATTACGAAGGATGGCATCCTTCGCAATGAAGAGTAAAGATTCAAGGCGATTGATAGCGTCAACGTAACAGTTTCTTGTCGTTGGTGATTATTCCAGAGGGCTTTCCGGTCGCCCTCTGGACTCCTTCGGTGCACTCCTTAT
>CAVBFK010000130.1:0-8418 GCA_963594395.1 Lachnospiraceae bacterium | reverse complement strand
CCATGGCATAAACGTCCACCGCACCCTTGCAGGAAGTGCTGAAATACAGCCGGCTATTTTTCAGGCAAGACGTTTCTCCTGCGCTTCCGTAAGCCGTGTGACCCGTAACCAATGTACCCGGTCCCCACCATTCAGGCTCAATGGGGCCAAAGCGTTTCGGTTCCGCTCCGGATGTTGCCTCCACGGTATAAAATGCGCCATGCATATAGCCATCATCCACTGCATAGGCGCTGTAGAGCAAGTGCTGGTCATCCATCCAAATCGGTGCGGCGTCTGTCTGGCACATGCCGGATTCCACCAATGTAGTACAGCTTCCGTCTGGCAGGTTATAAACGGCCAGATCACCCTGTAGCTTCTTCCAGCCATGATGAGGCTTCCGCCAGCATGCAACCTTGCTCCCGTCCGGAGACAGCACAGGCTTTCCGTGCTGGCAGTTTTCCCATGTCAGCAACTGCACGGACGCATCCGTTAAATCAACCACGCCAATTTGATCGACACTGCCATCCGGAATACCGAAGGTTTCATCAAATTTGTACATCAGTTCTTCGGTTACAATGGGCTGACGATCTTTCTTTTCCTGCCAGTGCCGGCGCTCCTCGCCCGTCAGCGATTCCATGGCATTTTCTTTGCCATCACCGGGCGCTGTGCCTTCCATCCAGAGGGGCGCTGTAAACGTCAGATGCCGGCCATCCTGCGAAACTGCATACCAGCTGACACCGTGGCGCATATGGGTCAATTGAGTCAGCTCACCGTTCCGGGAGGCATACAATTGCCATACGCCCGGTTCTTCCCGATCGCACAGCAGATAGATGCGCTGTCCATCCACCGCATAGCGAGGCTGTTTCTGCGCAAATGAGGCATCCGGCAACAGTAGTTCATGACCGCTTCCATCCGTTTTGGCTTGCCATACATGCGGGATCAATTTGCCGGTGGTACGATCTGCCAAATGGACAACATACAGTGCTTCCTGTCCGTTGGGAGAGACCGCCGCATCAGAAAGGTACTCTACGCTGAGCAGGTCTTCCAGCTGCAGTCGTCTTTTCTTCATTATCGTCGTCCCCTATCTGCTTACAGCGTGTTTTTTTCTACCTTGCCATCCTTCATAACCAGCTTCACGTGATCCGCATGGCACAGGCACCAGATGTCTTCCAGCGGATTGCCGTCCACTACCACGATGTCTGCCAGCTTGCCCGCTTCCAGGCTACCGATCTCATCTTCCATGCGCATAACATATGCCGCATTGATGGTGCCGGCCTTGATGGACTCCATGGGTGTCATGCCTGCACGAACCATGGCCTCAAATTCACGACCGTTTTCATTATAGGGGGTATTCTTGGAATTGGAGAAGTCCGTGCCAAGAGCAATGCAGATGCCGGCTTTTCTTGCCATCTCAATGGTCTTCATACTGCCTTCTGCACATGCCACAGCCTTTTTGTGCATCCAGTCCGGCAGGCCCTCCATCTTTGCCACGCCCAGAGAAACCGTAAGGGTGGTTACCAGCGGCACATGTTTCTCCGCCATCAAATCAATTTCACGTTGGGTCAGGAAGACGCCGTGTTCAATGCACTCTACCCCTGCCAGCAACGCCTGATAGGCGCCCTCATAACCCGTGCAATGCGCCGTCACATAGCTGTGATGACGTTTTGCTTCGCCGACAATCGCGCGGAGCTCCTCAGGGGAGAACTGCACATCGTCCACACGATCCGTAGGAGAAGACACGCCGCCTGTGGCACAGATTTTGATAAACTTTGCACCCGTGCGGAACTGTTCACGTACAGCACGCACACAGTCGTCGGGACCGTCACAGAGCATGGACAGAGGATCATGAGCGTTGAAATATTCCTTCGTCTGGTTTGGGCTCATGTCCACATGGCCGGATGTGATGCTCAGTACCTTGCCGCCGGGTACAATGCGAGGGCCGCGAATAACGCCGCGATCCACACCGCGTGAAACATACAGCCCGCTTTCGCTCATATCGCGTAGACCTGTAAAACCGGCATCCAGCAACAATCCCGCCTGATATACCGCGCCTACGATCATATCGCCCAGCATGGCACCATTGGCGAAGGAGCCGGCGTCTTCCTGCCCCACCAGATGAGCATGAACATCCATAAAGCCTGGAAGAATGGTACCGCCCGGGCAAGTAATAGTTTCGGCATCTGTTGCGGGGCATCCGGCCGCCTCCCCTGCATAGACAATTTTCTTGTCCTCCACAAGCACTGCTGCATTCTCAATAACGTTTTCGTTCTTTACATCTACCATCCGACCGCGAAGAAGTGTCTGACTCATTGTACTTTCTCCCTTCATTATATAAGGGCACTGGTTCAAGTGCCTAAACGCTAACCTGTTCAGTGTGTAAGATAACAAAATGACACCTTCTTGTCAATGAATCAAAGGTCTATTTTGTTATTGGAACAGAAAAAGAACAGTCATCTGCCATGCTGAGTTGTGTGTACTCTTCACTTTTCTGAAATGCAAGAAATCGTTATGATTCTTGCAGGATTGTGTTTTATTTGTATTTACGTTTTCCGATCCCTGTGAAGATATTGACAAGTTTTTTTGTTCAGCTTATGATAGTGACCAGTACAGAGTCCTGTACTGATGGTTTTTACCGATTCAAGAATGGAGGACACTCACATGAAGCGGAAGCTATGGATCTCTCTTCTTCTCGCTGTGGTGATGACGTTGCTGGCCGCAGTCGCCTTGGCTGACGGTTCAACGTACACCTTTATCACCACCACGGACAGCGAACCTGCCACCCTGAACCAAGTCAAGGGCTGGACGGGCGATTACTTTAATAACACGTATCTGCTGCAGTCTCCTCTGTTCCGTTATCATAACGGCACCATCGTTAACGAACTGTGCACCGAGTACACCGTATCGGATGATGGTCTGGTGTATACCTTCACGCTGCGTGATGCTCAGTACAATGACGGTGTTGCTGTCACTGCCGCTGACTGCGTCTACATGCTCAAGTGCTACCTTGACCCTGCTAACGGTGCTTCTGCCGCAACGTTCTATTCTTCTCAGAACATCGTGAACGCCGCCGCTTTCGCTTCCGGCGAGATCACGGACTTTGATGAAGTCGGTGCCAAGGTGCTGGACGATCACACCTTCCAGATCACCCTGGATGCACCCAACAGCCGTCTGGTATTCTACATGGCTTATTACATGTACTGCCCTCTGCGTCAGGATGTGTTTGAGGCCTATGGTGATGCCATGGGTTCCTCTCCTGATAAGATGGTTTACTCCGGCCCCTATGTGCTGACCGACTGGACCAGCGGCACCTCCATTTCTATGGAAAAGAACCCGCTGTACTGGAATGCTGAGAACAGTTTCCCCACGGAAACGATCGTGCACCTTCTGGTGGGTGATTCCAACACCACCTACTCTCTGTATGAGAACGGCGACGCCGATGTGGTGCTGTCTCTGGACGCTGAATACGTCAGCCTGATTCCCGAAAGCGAGCTGTCCAACGTACCTGCCAACTACATGCCCATGTTCTGGTGCAATCCTCAGGGCACGGATGAAGAAGCCGGCAAGCTGATGAGCAATCTCAACTTCCGCAAGGCTCTGAACTATGCCCTGAACCGCGAGCTGATCGTGAACGCCATTACGCCCCTGTACACCGCCAATGTGCGTATGTTTTCTCCCTACCACACGGTGGATGGTGTGAACATGTTTGACACCTATCAGCCTGACACGGTGCCCACTACCGGCGACTTTGAGAAGGCACAGGCTTACCTGGCCGCTGCCATGGAAGAGCTGGGCTACACCTCTGTGGATCAGCTGCCCACCATTCATCTGGTAACCTATGAGAATTCCAACTATAAGCTCTATGCTGAAACCGTAATCGACCAGTGGAATCAGGTACTGGGCATCAAAAATGTGCAGTTTGACCAGTATGCTGTCGGCACGGCGCTTGGCATGATCTACTCTGCTGAATTCGACATCTTCCTCATCGGCAACGACATGGGCCCCACGCCTGATGAACTGATGGCTATGTTCCTCCCCGGCAACGAATATGACTTCGGCGGCTGCTGGGAATCTCCTGAGTATGAAGAATTCGTAACTGCCATGAAGGCCGCTCAGGCACTGGAAGGCCAGGAAGGTTACGCCGATGCGCTGGCTGTGGCAGAGCAGAAGTTCCTGGATGCCAGCATCATCCTGCCCATCTACCGTTCCAGCGAGGTTGCTGCCGTCAAGTCCTATGTTTCCGGCTACGAAGCCACCATCCTTGGCAGGGGCTACCTGCTGGATAACCTGGTTGTCAGCAAGTAATCCGTTTTCTCCGCGGCGCTGCGGCTCAGTTGCTGCAGCGCCGTTTTTCCATGATCAGTTGCGCTGAGGAAATCCCTTATTTCCATTCACAAGCGCAGGAAGGAGCACTCCTTGAAACGATACATTCTCAAGCGGCTGTTGATCTCTGTGATCACCATCTGGCTCATTGCCACCTGCTGCTTTTTCCTGCTGAGAATTCTTCCCGGTAACCCCTTTATGACCACCGAGCTTCTCTCTCAAGAGCAGCTTGACCGCATGATGGCCTATTACGGCCTGGACAAGCCGCTGTTTGAGCAGTACATCACCTACATGGGCAATCTGCTCCATGGTGATTTTGGCACTTCTCTAAAATACACAGGGCAGTCCGTGAACGACATTATTGCGAAGCGTTTCCCCGTATCTGCTCAGCTGGGTTTGGAAGCCTTCCTGCTTTCCTTCCCCATCGGCCTTGTGCTGGGCATCATTTCTGCACGAAAGCACGGCCAGACCATTGACTATGTGCTGGTCTTTTTCAGCGTATTGGGCGTATGCGTCCCCGTCTTTATTGTGGCCGCCTTGCTCCAGTACGTGTTTGCCATCAAATTGAACTGGCTTCCCGTTGCCCAATGGAACGGTTTCAGCTACACCATCCTGCCCGTAGCGACCTTGGCCATCGGCAGTATCGCCACCCGTACCCGCAGTATGCGTACCCTCATGCTGGAAGTCATCAATGAAGACTACATGAAGACCGCCAAGGCAAAGGGCTTGTCAAAGTTCCGCATTATCTGGAGTCATCAGATCCGCAACGCCATTATTCCCATGATTCCTTCCCTTGGCATGGAAATTGTAGGCTTGCTGATGGGCTCCTTCGTGGTGGAGCAGATCTTCGTCATTCCCGGTCTGGGTGCATCCTTCGTTAATTCCATCCAGAACCTTGACTACACCATGACCCTTGGTCTCACCGTGTTCCTTGCCATCTTCGTGGTGGGCGCCAACTTTATCATCGATCTGATTTACTGCCTGGTAGACCCGCGTATCCGCGTTGTAAAGTGAGGTGGAATAAGTATGGAACAGCTCGACCGTACGCCCATTACTGAGGCAGACTTTGTTCGCGTTCCCTATGCTGCCGGTAAGGGTGAGGCTATTACCCGTCCCAGCCGAAGCTACTGGTCGAATGTGCTTCGTCACATCCTCCACAATAAAGTTGCCATGGCCAGCCTGGCCGTGATTTTGATCATTATCATCATGTCCATTATCGGCCCCATGATGGTGCCTTATCAGTACAACAATACCAGCCTACTGGAAGGCAATCAGGAGCCCAGCGCTACACACTGGTTCGGTACCGATAAGCCCGGCCGCGACCTTTGGGCACGTTGCTGGGTCGGTGCACGGATTTCCTTACTGATCGGCCTGATGGGTGCCATCATTCCCCAGCTACTAGGCATTATCATCGGCGGCATTTCCGGTTATTTCGGCGGATGGGTCGATATGGTCATTATGCGCTTTATCGACATTTGCTCCTGCATTCCAACGCTGATTTATCTGACGCTGATTATGCTGCTCATCGGCTCCGGCCCGGTGGCCATTGTTATTGCCGTATCCGTTACTTCATGGACAGGCTGTGCACGCATGGTTCGCGGCCGCATTCTGCAGTTCAAAGATCGCGACTTTGTGCTTGCCTCCCGCACCCAGGGTGCCGGCGCGGCACACCTGATCTTCCGCAGTATTCTGCCGAACATCATGGGTCAGATCATCGTTGACGTGACTTCCGCCATCCCTCAGGTGATTTTCACGGAAGCCTACCTGAGCTTCATCGGTCTTGGCATTCAGTCTCCCATGACTTCCTGGGGGCAGTTGGCTCAGTCCGGTGCTTCAGTATTCCGTATTCATCCTTATCAGCTGCTCATTCCCGGTGCATTGATCAGCGTCACGATCCTGGCTTTCTATCTTTTCGGCAACTGCTTGCGGGATGCCATGGATCCCCATCGTCAGAATTAAAGGAGGGATGAGCATGTCTGAGACCATACTGAATGTTCAGGATCTGCGGGTTTCCTTCAAAGTTTACGGCGGCAAAGTACAGGCTGTTCGCGGCGTCTCTTTCCACCTGGATCGCGGCGAAACCCTGGCCATCGTAGGTGAAAGCGGATGCGGCAAGTCTGTCTCCATGCAGACCATTATGGGACTGCTGCAGATGCCTCCTGCCGTAATCGAATCCGGCAGTGTTCTCTATCAGGGAGAAGAACTGCTGACCAAGACCGATAAAGAGATGGAGAAATACCGCGGCAAGGAATTCGCCATGGTGTTTCAGGATTCCATGACCAGTCTGAACCCCACCATGCGTATTGGCCGGCAAATGTGTGAGGGCATTATCAAGCATCAGCATGTAGGCCGTGAAGAAGCGGCTAAGATTGCTGTAGAGATGCTTCGCAATGTCGGTCTGCCCAATCCGGAGCAGATGTACAATCGGTATCCACACACACTTTCCGGCGGCCAGCGCCAGCGTGTGATGATTGCTATGGCGATCTCCTGCCATCCTCGCATCTTATTTGCCGATGAGCCCACCACCGCTTTGGACGTGACCATGCAGGCGCAGATTCTTGATCTGATCCGTAAGCTCCAAAAGGAGCTGGATGTCGCCGTTGTGCTGGTTACCCACGACCTAGGTGTTGTTGCCAAGATGGCAGACCGCATCTGCGTTATGTACGCCGGGCAGATTGTTGAATCCGGCACTTCCGATCAAATTTTCTACCACGGTTCTCACCCTTACACTTGGGGATTGATGGATGCCATGCCCAACATGATTGAGGCATGCAAGTCGCGGCTCTATTCCATCGACGGCGCACCGCCGGATCTTTATCAGCCGCCCGTAGGCTGTGCCTTCGCCAACCGCTGCCGGTACTGCATGAAGGTTTGCCACAAGCAAATGCCTCCTGAATTCACGGTAGAAGATGGGCACATGGCGCGTTGCTGGCTCCATGATCCGCGTGCCGCGTCGGTCATTCCGGCAGGCGGATTGAGTGAATTGCGGAAGGAGGAGCTGGAACATGCCGAATGATACTCTGCTGGAAGTCTCCGACCTTTGTAAGTATTTCAAAGTCGGCCGCGATAAGGTACTCAAGGCTGTCGATCATGTCAGTTTCTCCATTCCACGCAAGAAAACGCTGGGACTAGTCGGTGAAAGCGGCTGCGGAAAAACAACGGTCGGCCGCACCCTGATGCGGATCTATGAGCCGGATCAAGGCACCATCCGTTTTGACGGTCAGGACATCACCCATCTGAAGCGTAAGGAAAGTTTCGCCCTCACCAAGCGGATGCAGATGATCTTTCAGGATCCTTACGCCTCTCTGAATCCTTATTTCACCGTGGGTGAAGTCATCACCGAAGGCATGAAGCTCCACCACATGTATAACACCCAAGCCGAATACCGTGACCGCGCCTATGAACTGCTGGAAATGGTCGGCTTAAATCAAGAGCAGTACAACCGTTTCCCGCATGAATTTTCCGGTGGTCAGCGCCAGCGCGTAGGCATTGCGCGAGCACTTGCCATGGAGCCCGAATTCATTGTGTGCGATGAAGCCATTTCCGCCCTGGATGTTTCCATTCAGGCACAGGTGGTCAATATGCTGACTGACTTTCAGCAGTCGCTGGGGCTTACCTACCTGTTCATTGCCCATGACTTGTCCATGGTGCGTCACATTTCCGACGAAACGGCCGTGATGTATCTGGGGCGCATTGTGGAATACGGCGCCACCGAGGAAGTATACGGCCACGCGGTGCATCCCTATACCAAGGGTCTGCTTTCTGCTGTGCCTGTCGCCGATCCTATTTATGAGCGCTCTCACGAGCGTATTCCCATGGACGGTGAAGTCATGAGTCCGATCAACCCGAAACCCGGCTGTCTCTTTGCCAGCCGTTGTCCCTATGCAACCGATCGCTGCCGCAGTGAAACGCCTGCTGTCAAAGAGGTTGCCCCGGGACACTTTGCCGCATGCCATGCACTATAAAGCGAGGTAACTCCATGGAGTACGATTTTTCTTCCCGCGTTAACCGCACCAACTGCGGCAATATCAAAGCCATGCTCTTCACCCCTCCCCATATCATGGAGAAAGGTGTGGTCAGCTACGCCGGCGCCGAGTTTGAGTTCAAAACGGCAAGGCC
>CAVBFK010000129.1:0-3005 GCA_963594395.1 Lachnospiraceae bacterium | reverse complement strand
GCTGTGGCTGGGGGAGTGAGGGAGGGAAACTGCCGGGGATGAAGTGTATTATGGCAAGGGGCGGCAACAGTCCTGCAAAAGCCGCTAGCATCACCGCTTCTCCTATATCCACTACCTGCACCGCCAATAAAAAAATCAGCAGAAATCTGCTGATTTTTTATTGGGTCATTGTGCATCATTCCGTTACATCTTAATCCCATACTTCTTCATCCGCCGATACAGCGTAGCACGGCTAATGCCGAGTTTTGCCATCACTGCCTCACGGTCGTAGGGATGCTCGCTGAGCGCAGAGCGGAGCTCCCGCTCCTCATCACTACTGACAACCATCACCTGCGGCTTTTCTTCCGACTGTTTTGCATCCAAATGCAGCAAGAAGGATACCAATTCCACATCAATGCGATTTGTTTTCGTCAGCAGAAACGCTTTTTCAAAGAAAGTGTACATTTCTCTTTGGTTGCCCGGCCAGGGGTAGCCCACAATCATTTTCAAAGCTTCCGGCGTAAAAGTAACAACCTTGCCGGTTTGGATTCGTGCTTCCATCATGTATTTCTCCATGATCTGCTGAAAATCCTCACGGCATTCACGCAGGGGCGGGATGGTGACACAGTACTCCCGCAACCGTGCCGCCAATATAGGCGAGAACATTCCTTTGTCCACCCTTTTTTGGAGATCTTCATCGGTTGAAGCAATGATTCTTACCGAAGCCCATGTAGGCTTTGACTGCTTTGGCGGATAATATTGCTCATTGCGAATGACATTCAGCAGTTGATGCTGGCTCTCCTCTGTCAGAAGCTCTACATGCTGGATATACAGTGTTCCCTTGTGCGCATTGTACATCAAACCGTTATTGGTAGCACGTCCGAAAAGCAACTCGGTTTGATTTTCGATCGGCATGACACTCAAATCTGCCTGAATAAATTGCTTATCACGCCGAAGGCTTTCATTGTGGATGCACTCCGCCAGCCGAAGCCGTTCTGTTCCTGGTTCACCATAGATCAGCACAGGCTTATCATACTGGGCATACATCGCCGCCATTTCAATCGCTTGGTGCATTTTAGGCGACTGTACGCTATATTTGCTGAACAGTGCTTTGGCGGCATCTCCCTGCTGGATGTGATCCTGCCGAATGGTCTCCTGCATGTTATCCACTGAGCCGAAGGCATACAGGGTGAGAATATAGCCGTAATTTCGCCCCTGCACATCAATGCATGCAATATTCAGCAAATACCGCTCATTGCGGATCATAATCACATTGGAATAAAGATTCTTCTGCTGGGTCAGCGTTTCCGCCACAGCGCTGGAAAGCTTCATTTCCGGCAGCTCCATGAACTTCTTGCCCACCAGCTGTTCCTGCGTGCAATGGAATGCGTTTTCTGCCACTGTATTGGCGATTTCAATTCTTCCCTTGGCATCCAACTTCAAGATGGCATCGAACGAATAGTTCAGCATTGAAGTAAACTCTACTGTACGGCGCTGTTCCACACGAATGGCATCCATGGCCAGCAGTGCTCTGCGCAAGGCATCACGGAGGCACTCACTTGACTCATCCACCATGACCGTTGGAATGCCGTGCTGCCCGGCAAAGGTGCACGCATTTTCACTGCCAATGACCACTTCCGCACCTTCATGGATTGCATTCTCTGTAACAGGGATCACCATTTCCGAATTGCCTGCATAATAGACATGGATATCTGCCTGTGCAAGCTCTGCAATGCTGTCCACATCAGAATACATATGCAGAAAGCCGACAAACGCGATTTTCGGATGCGCATGTCCCACCATATCGCAGGCGCGCTTTACGAAGCTTGCCATTTCCTGACCGGAGAAAATAATCTCTGAAACCGGAAATTCGACATTTTTCTTCAGCAATCGAGCCTGATTGCCTCGCGCCACAACAATGCCCGTGCATCCTTCCATGCTTCTTTTAACATTCTCAACCACCTTTTTCGATGTGGATTGAATGACTTCTACTTCAGGCAGAACGTCCTTTGTCATGCGAACAGCCGCATCGTAAACGATTGGGTTTGGGGCGACCATCAGCAGCTTCATCATCTCTGTATTCTCCCATTGTGTTGCTTTGAAAAATCGTCATCATTGTACCACAGGAGAGGAGCAATAATCAAAATGTTTTTCAGAATTGAAAAAACGGCTCATACGCACTGAGCCGTCTCTTCTGGTTCCTTACCTCTTTATCCCCATTCCAATTCTCACCGCGCGGAAGAGGCGGTTGGCGGCGTCGGCATAAAGCGTCCGAGCGTTGGTCATGGCCTGCTCCAGCGCCATGGGGCCGGATACGGTGGTTTGGATGGTGCTTTCGCACAGGTCAAACAAGCCTTCTGCGCCGTCGCCAATGCCGCCGGCAATGCACAGCACAGGGATATTCTTTGCCGCGCATCGACGCGCCACGCCCACGGGAACCTTGCCGAAGCGAACGCTCTGGCCGTCAATGCGGCCTTCGCCCGTAACCACCAGATCTACGCCATCCAATTTGGCGTCAAAGTCGACGGTCTCCAGCACGGCGTCAATGCCGCTCTTCAGGGTGGCGTCCAGCACGCCGCCAAAGGCCGCACCCAGTCCGCCTGCAGCGCCCGCTCCCGGGAAACGGTCAATGTTCCGCCCCGTTGCCTGTGCCACAACCTTGGCGTAGTTAGCCATGCCGTCTTCCAGTTCGGCGCAGATTTCCGGCGTTGCGCCCTTCTGCGGGCCGTAGGTATAGGTCGCGCCCGTAGGTCCCAGAAGGGGATTGGTCACGTCGCACAGCACGGTGATCCTGCACGTCTGCAGTTCCGGCAAAAGCGCAGAAAAATCTGCATGAGCGACTTGCTTCAGGCTTCCGCCGACGGGCGAGACGGTCTCTCCCTGGACGTCTGTAAACACGGCACCCAGAGCGCTAAGCATGCCCATACCGCCGTCATTGGTGGCGCTTCCGCCGATGCCGATGAGAATCGTCTTCGCGCCGCGGCGAAGCGCATCAGCGATCATTTCCCCCGTGCCGTAGCTGGTGG
>CAVBFK010000128.1:0-11631 GCA_963594395.1 Lachnospiraceae bacterium | reverse complement strand
ATCCGTTACCGCCTTTTGCGGGCGATAGGAATCGTAGATCCTTAAGCAGTACCCCATGGCACGGAGCATATCTGCCGCCTTGACCAGCGCCGCTGCGGCTTCCGCCGTCATGAGTGCCTTGGGTGCATGATAGCCTGCCAGCGGATGTCCTGTCAGGTTATGCGCCGTTGCGTAGCGGATTTCCGTTTGAAGATCAGGAATCAAGTCTGCCGCATTCACAAACCCTTTTTGCATAACCATTTCTCCTTTGCAGCCTTCAATCCGTGATACGATAGACCGCCTTCGCGTTGGCCGTGGTGTAGGCCGCCACTTCCTCGGCATCTTCGTTACGGAGGAGGGCAATCTTCTCGCACACATAGCGCACATTGGTCGGCTCATTCCGCCGTCCGCGGACAGGTTCCGGCGCCAGATAGGGGCTGTCGGTCTCAATCAACAGACGATCCTTGGGCACATTAACTGCCGCTTCTGCCAGCTTGGGTGCCTTCTTGAAAGTTACCGGGCCTGCAAAGGAAATATAATAGCCAAGCTTCAGGTATTCCTTTGCAATCTCCCAACTGCCGGAAAAGCAGTGGATGATGCCCCCGGTCAGCAGGTTCTTATGCGCCTTCATCATGTCCAGCATGTCCTGATGGGCATCACGAATATGATAGGCCACAGGAACATTCAGCTTATGGGCCAGCTCCATTTGCAGGAGGCACACCCGCATCTGCTCTTCCCGTGGGGACAGATCGTAGTAATAGTCCAAGCCGATTTCGCCAATGGCCTGCACCTTATCTTCCTTCAGCCACTCGGACAGCAGTTCCAGATCGCCGTCCTGATAACCTTTCGCTTCATGGGGATGGATGCCCACCGCGGCATAGCATCCGTCATGGGCGGCGGCAAAATCCGCGCTATGGCGGGAGGTAGCCATATCCGAGCCGATGACGGCATATCGGGTAACGCCGCCCTCTGCCATGCGGCGGAACACCTCATCCCGATCTTCATCGAACTTGGGCTCATCCACATGGCAGTGGGAATCAAACAGCTCCATCATCCTACGATGGCGCCGTCCTCAACGCCTTCACCCACGGTCATCAGCCGCAGGTTACCGTTGTCATCCAGGGCAGACAGGATCATGCCATGGCTCTCAATGCCGGCGATGGGGCGGGGCTTCAGGTTGGTCACTGCCACAATCTGCTTACCCACCAGGTCTTCAGGCTTGTACCACTGGGCAATGCCGCTGAGGATGGTACGCTCGCCATCCTTGCCAAAGGACAGGCGGAACTGCAGCAGCTTCTTGCTCTTCTCCACCTTGGTGCACTCCAGCACACGGCCTACCTGCATCTTGCTCTGGCAGAAGGTATCAATGGTGATTTCTGCAGGGAACTCAGGCTCCTCATGCTTCTTCTCAGCCTTCTTCTCGGCCTTGGGAGCTTCCTTCTTCTCCTCGGCAGGCTTGGCGTCCCGCTCCAGTTCCTTCTGCACGTCAATGCGGGGGAAGAGGGCTTCTCCCTTGTGCACGGTCAGACCCTCGGGAAGCACAGCAAAGCCCTTGAGCAGGGAATCCCAGCTCTTCAGCGCTTCATCTTCCACGCCAAGCTGAGCAAAGATGCGTTCCGGCGTGCGGGGCATCACGAAGCCGATCATCACGGCCACGCGGCGCACGCACTCTGCCAGGGTGTACAGCACGGTCTGCAGACGGGGCTTGGTCTCCTCGCTACGTCCCAGCACCCAAGGCTGAGTCACATCGATATACTTATTGCACTCGCCTACCAGCTTCCAAATTTCCTGCAAAGCATTGGAGAACTGGAATGCGTTCACCTGCGCCTCCACAGCGGCAGGGGTGTTTTCTGCCAGATTCCACAGGTCGCGATCCACATCTTCCAGCGCCGTAGGAGCAGGAATCTTGCCGTCAAAGTACTTTTCGATCATGGCTACCGTGCGGCTGACCAGGTTGCCCAGGTCATTGGCCAGGTCGGCATTGATGCGCATCAGCATGGACTTCAGGGTAAACTCACCGTCAGAGCCGAAAGGCATCTCACGCATGAGGAAATAACGCACGGCATCAGAGGAGTAGCGCTCACACAGCACCACGGGATCCACCACATTGCCCACAGACTTGCCCATCTTCTTGCCGTCAATGACCAGCCAGCCATGGCCGAACACCTGTTTAGGCAGGGGCAGACCCAAGGCGTGAAGCATGATCGGCCAAATGATGGTGTGGAAACGGACAATCTCCTTGCCCACCAAGTGCACATCCGCCGGCCAGTACTTTTCATACAGATGCTGGTCATCACTGCCGTAGCCCAGAGCGGTGATATAGTTGGTCAGTGCATCCAGCCACACATACACCGTGTGCTTGGGGTCAAAGTCCACCGGGATGCCCCACTTGATGGAGGTACGGCTCACGCACAGGTCATTCAGGCCGGGCTTGAGGAAGTTGTTGATCATCTCATTGGCGCGGCTTGCGGGCTGGATGAACTCAGGATGATCGTTGATGTACTGAATCAGCCAATCCTGGTACTTGTTCAGCTTGAAGAAGTAGCTTTCTTCGCGGGTCTTCTCCACAGGACGACCGCAGTCAGGGCACTTGCCGTCCTTCAGCTGCAGCTCCGTCCAGAAGCTCTCGCAGGGGGTGCAGTACCAGCCTTCATATTCGCCCTTGTAGATATCGCCCTGGTCGTACAACTGCTTGAAGATCTTCTGCACAGCCTTCACATGGCGCTCGTCCGTGGTACGGATGAAATCATTGTAGCTGATGTCCATGAGCTTCCACAGATCCTTGATGCCATCCACAATGTGATCCACATAAGCCTGCGGCGTTACGCCCTTTTCCTTGGCCTTCCGTTCAATCTTCTGGCCGTGCTCGTCCGTGCCGGTCAGGAAGTAGGTGTCATAGCCCGTCATGCGCTTAAAACGTGCCATGGAGTCAGCCGCCGTGGAGCAGTAGGCATGGCCGATATGCAGATTATCGCTGGGATAATAGATCGGGGTCGTGATGTAGAAGGTCTTCTTCTCGGTATGATTCTCGCAACCGCACTGTTCACACATGATACATTCCTCCTTGATACTGAAAAAAGCCCACCCCACGGTTTTTGCCGAGGGGCGGACTGAATCCGCGTTGCCACCCTGATTTATCGCTTTTCTTGCGGATAACGGCGCGACCCGTCGCGGCTTACTCTGTTCAGCCGCAAAGCTCCGGAGCCATGTTCCCGGACGCTCAAGCGGCTGCCTTGCACCTTCCGCAGCTCTCTAAAACGCATCCTGTCCGGTACTCTTTCCTTCATCGCTTACCAAAGGTTATTATACCGTCTTTTAGGAAGCCATGTCAAGGGGCGGACGCCCCTTTGACGCCAAACCGCTTGCATTTTTCCGGCTTCATCGGTTATACTCTGTTCAGTTTGATCGTTAGAGAGGAGAACTTCTTCATGAACATTCTTGTCAGTGCCTGTCTTCTGGGACTACCTGCCCGGTACGACGGAAAATCCAAGGGCTGTGACTGGGTGCTTCGCCTTGCAGATAAGCACACCCTCATTCCTGTTTGCCCTGAGCAGATGGGCGGTCTGCCCACGCCCCGCACGCCCTCGGAATGCCAAGGCGCACTGGTCATGGATCGCAACGGTGTAGACCGTACCGAAGCCTACCGCCGCGGTGCGGAATGTGCCGTCAAGCTGGCGGAGATAAATCACTGCACCATGGCGATTCTCAAGCAACGCAGTCCTTCCTGCGGATCGAAGGCCATCTACGACGGCACCTTTTCCGGCAAGGTCGTTCCCGGCGCAGGGGTTGCCGCCAAAACCTTGCAGGCCGCCGGCGTGCAGGTCTTCAGTGAGGAAGATCAGGCCGCTGTTGAAGCCATGCTGCGCTAATCAAAAAGGACGATGACGTTTGTTTCGTCATCGTCCTATAGGCTGCTCAGTCGCCCAAGGAAATGCCCATCATGCGAGCGGTGGCGATCATCTGATCGTCCGCAGGCACCAGCTTCGGCACACCGGCGATGTCCTTCAGCTGATTGTGGGTGATGGTGTTGTTCTTCAGCGCCACGGTAACGCCGTAAATGTCATCACGGATCAGCTCTGCCGCATGGACACCGAACTGGGTGGACAGCACACGGTCATAAGCGCTGGGAGCACCGCCGCGCTGAATGTGTCCGGGAACCACGTTGCGGGCTTCCACGCCCACCAATTCACGGAGCTGCTGTGCCACGGCCGCGCTGGAGGAATAATGCTCAGCCGCGCGCTTTGCTTCCCGCTCCTTCTTCTTCATCTTGGCTTCTTCCTTGTCCATGGCGCCTTCAGCCACGGCAATGATGGTGAAGCCCTTGTTGGACTTGGCGCGGGCTTCGACCACCTTGGCTACCTTCTTGATGTCGTAAGGCACTTCGGGGATCAGGATGGCATCTGCACCGCCGGCCACACCGGAGTACAGGGTCAGCCAGCCGGCCTTGTTGCCCATGATCTCAATGACCATGCAGCGGCCATGGCTGGCGGCGGTGGTGTGGATGCGGTCAATCACATCGGTAGCAATGTCCATGGCCGTGTGGAAGCCAAAGGTGAAATCCGTACCATAAAGGTCATTGTCAATGGTCTTGGGCAGGCCAATCACGTTCAAGCCTTCTTCAGAAAGCAGGTTGGCCGTCTTATGGGTGCCGTTGCCGCCCAGGGTTACCAGGCAGTCCAGCTTCAAATCCTTATAGGTCTTCTTCATGGCGGCGACCTTGTCCACATTGTCCTCGCCAATCACACGCATATCACGGAAAGGCGTGCGGGCCGTGCCCAGAATGGTTCCGCCCAGGGTCAGAATACCGGAGAACTGTTCGCGGTTCATCACCTGATAATCGCCTTCGATGAGTCCTCTGTATCCGTCATGGATGCCGATAATCTCAGCATCAAACATTTCATACGCTGCACGGGTGACACCGCGAATGGCCGCGTTCAAGCCGGGGCAATCACCGCCGCTGGTCAGGATACCGATTCTCTTTTTCACAGAAAAAACGCCTCCTCCACTTGATTCCAATCGTAATCAGTTTTATTATAGCATGTGGGAAAACAAATGAAAAGAGCGGAAATGCATTTTTTGTTCTTAAACCGTGCCAAAATGCTGACTTCCGCCTTACCATATGCTTGGAAAGAAGGAATTGTTATGTCCAACAAGGCCGCTGTGCTGGAGCGGCTCAACGCCATGAACATCCCCCACGATGTGTATGAGCACGAAGCCGCTTTCAGCATGGAAGATTGCCTGGCTCTTCCCTTTGCCACGCCTGATGTAACCATCTGCAAGAATATTCTTCTCTGCACCCGTCAGAAGACAGAATTTTACCTCTATCTGACGCTGGCAGGCAAGCATTTCCGCACTGCTGATGTGAGTAAACTGCTGGGCACTTCACGCCTCAGCTTTGCCCCGGAAGAATGCCTGATGGATATGCTCCAGCTGCAAAGCGGCAGTTTGAATCCCATGGGGCTGTGGTATGATGCTTCGCACCGCATCTCTTTTGTGGTTGATCGTGCCGTGCAACAGACACCCCGCATTGCCTTCCACCCCTGTGACAACACCGCCACCGTGGTGTTTGATCAGGATGTTTTCTGGAAGCAGGTTGTTCCCACCCTGGGCGCTGTGCCGATTTTTCTGACTGTTCCGTAACAAATCCCCGTTTTTTGCTACTAATAGATGAATGGAGGTGATGCGCATGGATACACCTGAACAGCTGTATGAGGAAAACAGAGACTTGGTGCTCTGCTTTCTCACCCGATTGACCGGCAATGCCGACCTGGCAGAAGAGCTGACACAGGAAACCTTTTATCAGGCCATACGCAACCTGAAAGACTTCCACGGAGATTGCTGTGCAAGCACTTGGCTGTGCTCCATTGCCAAGAATCTCTACTACACCCATTGCTGCAAGAAGGCCCCCGTGCCCAGTGAATCCGCTGCCGCCGGTGCCGCTTCTCCCGATATTGCAGAACTGCTGTTGGAGCGTGACAGGCGTTTCTTTGCCCATCAGCTGTTGCATAATCTGCCGGATCCCTTTCACGAAGTTTTCATCCTGCGCACCTTTGGCGACCTGAGTCATCGTGAAATCGGCGAGCTTTTCGGCAAATCGGAAAGCTGGGCCAGAGTAACCTATTACCGTGCACGTCAGTTGCTGAACCGCATGGCGGAGCAGGAGGAGGATTCCTATGAAGAAAGAGAAATGTGAAATCATCCGTGACCTGATGCCGCTGGTGATTGACCACGCGGCCAGTGAATCCAGCTGTGAGCTGGTAGACAAGCATCTGCTGAAGTGCAGTGAATGCGCCGCCGTTTTCCAGCAGATGGGAGCCCTGCCCTATACCCCGGCCGATGCCAGTAAGCAGGATCGGCACATGCTGTCCTCCCTGCGCCGTAAGAAGCGCCTGCGCCGTTTGCCCCTGATCCTCATTCTGCTGATCATCGGCATTCTTCTGGGCGGCGGCGGCCTGTATGCCTGGCACTCTCTGACCACTGATCTCAATCAGGTCATGCCTATCCAGCAGTACGCCATGACCCTGACCACCACGGAAGACGGTGACGGCCTGCTACTGACCTACGCCGACGGCAAAATGGTGCAGAATCAGCTGAACGCCTCCGCCTGTGTGGAGGACGGCAAGAATGTCATTTACCTGTGGCTGACCGAAGCAAAGATTCCGCAGAAGGCAAACAATCAAAGCACCAACTGCTATCACATCGCTTCTTTCTTCACCGTCACAGGTGATCAGAAGTCTCTTCGTGTGTGGGGAACGAATTCCCGTACCAAGGCTATTCCCTTCCTGTCCCTCAGCGGAACAACGGGATTCAGCATGCGGTTCTATGACCTGATCACTACCAATGCCAGCGTGTACCTTGCCTCGAACACCGCGCCTGTCATTGATGACGATGCTACACCCACTGACCTTGCTTTGGCCAGCGCCACGGATGTGACGGTTGCCGATAGCGATCTCACTTCTGTTGTAGAGTATGATGAAATCCGCCAAGGCACCCCCGAACAGTACGTCACCCTGTGGGCAAAGGGCGATGCTTTGCCCCGTTGCTCCGATGAGCTGGCGGCGTACTTCCGCACCGAATCCACCTCCACCGCTGAAGTGACCTATGATACCATGGCAGAATCCATCGATCCCGCAACCATTCCCGAACTGCAATAATATTGTTCAGTAAGTAGTCTTACCATAAAAGAAGCCCGTTCCCCGATGAAAGTTTCGGGAAACGGGGAGAGCGCAAGAGGGGAGATAACCGCTTTTCAAAGCGGTTTCTCCCCTCTCGCAATATCTATGTTCTTTTACACCTCTACCTGCTGCTGAGCGGCGGCGTGGTAACCAAGGATGGCACGATCCATACCGTAGTAGAAGTTCTCTTCGCCGATAACCTCCGTCAGGCCGCAACGGTCTGCCATGGTCTTGGCCTTTTCCGGCATACCTGTCAGAATCAGCTTGGTGCCGCGGGCTCGGAGAGTATCTGCCAAACGGGTCATGGCCTGTGCGCCGCTGATGTCCAAATCGCTGACGCCGCGGAGAGACATGAACACCGTGTGCTGACCCTTCATCTTTTCCGCCATGCCTTCCACTGCCTGCGCATTGGCAAACATGATGGGACCATTCACGTAGCAAACCATTGCACCGGCAAGACGCTCGCGGGCGCTCTCATCGTGGATGTCCAGTCGATCGCAGTCCACCTTGTCGTAGCGGATGTCCAGATGGCTCAGACGTGCCAGCAGGAAGATCACTGCCAGACCCACACCGATCAGAATGGCCACCGTCAGGTCAAACACAATGGTCGCAATCATGGTTGCGAAGAACATCACCAGGCTGGACTTCAGCTTGCGCTGCATCATGAAGCGAATGGCGCTCCACTCGTTCATGCGCCATGCAGTCACCATCAGCACACCGGCCAGGGCACACAGCGGAATCTGGCTCATGACCGAAGACAGCGCCAGCATGAACACCAGCAGGCCCAGTGCGTGGAACACACCCGTCAAGCGGGTCTTGGCACCGCTCTTAATGGCCACAGACGTGCGGGCAATGGCCGCCGTTGCAGGAATGCCGCCGAAGAAGGGAAGCACCATGTTGCCGATGCCCTGAGCAATCAGCTCCTGGTCGCTGTCCAGCGGAACGCCCGTCATGCGTCCGGCGCTAGCGCCGCACAGCAGGCTTTCAATCATGCCCAAAATGGCAATGGAGAAGGCAGGAGAAATCAATCCCTGAATGGTGGCAAAGTCCAGACCGGAAAGGGTCAGACGATTGTCCGGCAGAAGGGTGGTGGGGATGGTTCCCACAGCCTTCACATCCAGGTGGAAGATCATCGTGGCCGCCGTAGCCAAAATGATGCTGATCAGGCTGGAAGGCACCACTGCGTTCCACTTCCTGGGGAAGAAGACCATGAACAGGATGACCGCCAGGCCCATGATCACCGCCGTCCAGTTGGGAGAGAAGCCCAGGGTACCGTAGCTGAGCAGCTTGGCAATGGCCGTGTCACCCTGGCTGGTTACGCCAAAGAAATTGTCTACCTGACCCAGGGCAATGATGACTGCAATGCCGCTGGTGAAGCCCGTGATCACAGGCATGGGGATAAAGGACGTGAGGCGTCCCAGCTTCAGCACGCCGCAGATCACCAGAATGGCGCCTGCCATGAACGTCGCAATAAACACGCCCTGCATGGAGTACTTGGCCACCACCGACATAAGGATGGCCGCCATAGCACCCGTGGGGCCGCTGATCTGATAATAGCCGCCGCTGAGCAGGGAAATCACCAGGCCGGCAATGATGGCCGTAATCAGGCCTGCCGCCGCATCCGCACCGCTGGATACGCCAAAGGCCAGCGCCAGAGGCAGTGCCACAGCAGCCACCGTAATACCGCTGAGCAGGTCAGCCGTCAAACTTTTTGCATTGTATCCCTTGAATTCCTTTTTGAGCAGTCGCACAAACCGCACGCTCTTCACTCCAAACCTTCCTATTTGTGCCTTCAAGCACAGCAGTTTTCTATTATACGACTCTGCCATCTTCCCTGCAAGACCTTTCCGCAGGTTTCACGGCGGCTAGATGCATGTTTTACGTAAATTTCACGTGAGTGCTCGTCCCTTTCCTGCTTTTTTTGCGGCCTGTTCCGTGCTATAATAACGGCAAACAAGTGAAAAGGAGTGTGTTCCTATGCAGTTTGAATTGCCTATTCAGCCCCATTACGCCCTTGCCGGTGCTCAGGGTCCCCAGAGCGGCGTGACCATGACCTGCTACCTGCTCAAGGCTTCCGACGATATGCCTGCCATGAAAGAAAAGCCCATGGTCATCGTCTGCCCCGGCGGCGGCTATCAGTTCCGCTCCGACCGTGAAGCAGAGCCCATTGCAACCCAGCTCATGGCCGCCGGCATGCATGTCGGCATCCTGAATTATTCGGTCGATACGTATCGCTACCCTGTTGCCGCACTGGAAGCCGCACAGGCCGTGCGGGAAGTTCGCCGTCATGCAGCGGAATGGCACGTGATTCCCGATCAGGTGTACATCATGGGCTTCTCTGCCGGCGGACACCTTGCCTGCACCCTGGGCACGCTGTGGAATGATCCGCTGTTCCACCAGATCATGGGCGAACCCGTTGACTGGCGGCCGGATGCACAGCTGTTGTGCTATCCGGTGGTCACCATGGGCGAATTCACCCACGTGGGCAGCCGCAATCATCTGCTGGGTGAAGATGCCAGCCAAGACATGATTGATGCCCTGTCCTTGGAAAAGCGTGTGACCGGTGATGCGGTGCCTGCCTTCATTTGGCACACTCAGGAGGACGCCTCCGTGCCTGTGGAAAACTCTCTGCAGTATGTCTGCGCACTTCGGCGCAACAAGGTACCCTTTGAGTTGCACATTTTTGAGAAGGGCGCCCACGGCATGTCCCTGTGCAACCGTCTGACCTCCAATTTGCCCAAGGACAGCTATGCCGACAATACCGTTTGGATCGACATGCTCATCCGTTTCCTTGAGCGGCGGATGTAAAACTCCAATTGCAATCCTTCACAAAATGAGGCAGGCAAGATTTTCTCTTGTCTGCCTCACTTTATTTATTTGGTTGTCGTTTTTCCTGTCCAGGACAAGGTTACCAACATCGGTTCGGTAACCTTTGCCACCAGATAATCTCTGGAGTACATGATGGCCGAAAAGTCCACTGCCTCCAGTTCTTCCGGCATGAAGGGTTCCACATAGGTGCTTTCCAGAGCGGTGGTCACATAGCCTTCTTCTGCTTCTTCCACTGCATACAGGGCAATATCGGTTGCGAAGGTCTTTTCGTCATAGCGGTTCATGCTCTGGAGGAGCGTCTTGGTTTCCTGGGTGTCCACCGTGACCTGCAGGCTGGGAATCATGCTCGTCACGTCAGTTTCCACACGGTTCACCGTCAAGGTCACGGACACGCGCCAGCTTCTGGTCAAGGGAGACAGCGTGTCAGCCGCCGCCGCTTCTTCGGTGTTGTCCGATTCTTCCATGGGGATAATCGTCACATGATAGAAACTGCTCTGCAGGGTGCCGCCCTGTTCCTTGGCATAGGCCTGCATGGTTTCATTCAGCAGATCCTCAATGCGCACCACCACGGAAGCACCGTGGCAGTTCAGGCTAATGGCATCCACGCCCACCTTGTGCAGCTGGTTGAGTCCTGCATAGCCCATGCTCAGATAACGGCCGCTCCACACGGTTTTGCCGTTGCTGTCTGTTACATAGCCGCCATCCGAATTCAGCTCTGCCTCCGTGCGGAGACGCAACAGAACCTCATCCGTTTCCTTGTTCCAGCTCAGGGACGGTGTAAACGGACGCTCCTTCTTATCCTCGGTGGAGAACACAATCTGGCCGAAACGGCTGTGGGTGACAATGATGCTTTCCTGGGTCTTGATTTCCACAGACACTTCACGCTTATCATTGCGCACAATGGTCTGCTTTACGGGATGGAGCACCTCGCCGCTGCCACCGCCGGCGTAGTCATCGCCAATGGGGATGATGGTGAAGGTATAGGCGTCTTCTGCCAGCTGAAGTTCGTAGTAATCCGGTGCTTCCAGCAGATCCAGCAGGAATTCGTAGTTGCCGGCCTCCTCGCCCTCTTCACGGGTCAGGATGCCTTCCACCTTATCCTTGTTGATCAGGCCGTCGGTGGTGAAGGTGAATTCTTCAGGATCGTCCTCGCCTTCCAGCTTTTCCTGGTTGGGATCGGGGATAATGATCAGCGGAATCTTCGTGATCTTGAAATCAAACTCATACACGCCGGGGAGATAGGTGTCATTCCCCTCGGGGATGGTGATCTTCATGGTGTAGCTGCCGACCTTCACCGGCATGCCATCCTTCAAATGCTTGCCCTGATAGGAGATCTTTGCACCCTTGGGTAGGGTGATGGGATTCTTGTACGCCTTGCCCGTGTACTCCTGATCCAGCTCTTCCTCGTCATCCACTGTGAAGGGACCGCGATGCTTGATGGTCAGCACATCGCTGAAGGTGAAACCGTCCACCGTGTCTGCGCTGAAGACCGCGTTTTCATCTGCCGCGGCAACCACGCGCAGGGTCACCGTCTGACCGGCCTTGACATTCAGAATGTCTGCCGACTGGCCGCCGTACAGGTTGATGTAATAGGCTTCAGGAACGTAGGTATCCGGCAAATCTGCCGCCGTATCCCCCACCGTGTACA
>CAVBFK010000127.1:0-2597 GCA_963594395.1 Lachnospiraceae bacterium | reverse complement strand
ATTGTACTGAACGGAAGAGTCGATCACCATCGCTTCGGCGCGGCTGATGGTCGGGAAGGTGTACTCCTGCGGGACGATTTTCTTTTGATCCAGAGTGCTTAGGAAAGCGTTCGCCGCGTTCTTATGGTTTTCTGCGCTTGTCTCGCTGCCCGCAAAGCCGACAATGGCGTTCTGGCTGTTGTTGAGCTTCGCCTGCACGGTCTTCAGGTGCGCAATCACGGTCTCAGGATCTTCGGAAATCAGCTTTTCCGCATCGCACAGGAAGGTGTAGTAGTTCAGATAGGTAGTGTAATCATAGTAGGCGTAGGGAGCATCGCAGCTTGCGAAGGCGCGGTAGAGCTGCATATAGTAGCAGTAATTGGTCATGGTCTTCTTGAGCGAGGTCTTGATGGCGGAGATGGAGTCTGTCAAGCGCTCCACATCATCCAGCTTCGCTTCAAAAATCAGCTCATGCAGCAAATCATAAGCAGCTGTCATATCCTCATCCATCGCAATGAAGCTCACACGCATATACGGCGTATAGCCGCGCTCCGTGTCATCTTCCAGCTCGGAAACACGGATGTTGGAATCGTACAGATAGCGGGTCATCAAAGAAGAAAGTTGAGCGCGGGTATGTTCTTCGGTGTCTAAGCGGCCGCCGCCGACCAAATCGACAAAGAGCTTGAAGTAATGCAGCTCATCCTGCTCCATGCCGGAGGCATCCAGCATCAGCAGCGTCTGACCGATACCGTTCACATCTGCTTCCGCTTCGATATAGCGAATACCGTTTTCTTCCGTCGTATCGGTGATGTCGTAAATGCGAGCTTCTTCGGGCAGGCTTTCAACGGTCACGGCCTGAAGCTCCTTGACCATCGCGGCGGTATCAACGGTTTCTTCGCTGCTTTGCGCAGTGCCGTTGGTCTTTGCAACCATCGCGGCAATTTCTTCCTCGCTCATGGAAGCCTTAACAGCGGCGAGCTTTTCGGCAAGTGCCGCATCCTCTTGCTCCTTGAGACCGGCCACAGGCTCGGTGACGGCCAAGGCGGTGCGCTGATTGCCAATCAGGAATTTTTCCGTCACGCGGCAGAAAGTGCCGTCGGCGGCATAATCATCGAACAAATCCAGCGTATCGACATAATGCATATAGCCGAATTCGTTGTCCGATGCTGCCCAGTAATAGACGATATTAGGAATCGTGTCAACACCGACTTTGCTGCTTTCGCCGGACAGCATGGTCTTTATACGAAGCGCCGCAATGATGGCATCCAAGGTCTCACTGTCAAAGCCGTTTTCGACGATGTTCGAGAGAGATTCGTTAATGGTGTTGCAGAAAACCTCCGCATCATCCGCATTCACGCCGCTGGCAGAGAAAATGAAGGCGGGCTCGGGGCCGGTCGTATCCAAACCGCAGGAGATGGTGGCAGAAGGCAGCGCTTCCTTCATGCTCTGCACCAGGGCGGAGCTGCCATCCGAAAGGAGGGTGGACAGCAAATCAAGCTGGTCAAGCTCTTCCTGAGTCGGATTGTCCAGCACCATGCCGTAATAGATGACAGCGCCGTTTTCGGTATTGCTGCTTGCCTCCACGCCGTAGGTGTAATGCACCACATTGCTTTCGGTAATCGGCGTGTAGTTGCTGTCAGCAATCACGATGTCCTTCTTCTCATACTGAGAGAAGTAGCCATCCAGCAGTTTGAGGAAGGCAGTGTAATCCTCAAAGCTCCCGTACAGGCAGGTCATGGAGTTGGAGGGATGATAATACTTCTGATGGTAGGTGAGCAAATCCTCATAGGTCATATCCGGAATGTAGGCAGGATTGCCGCCGGAGCAGTTGCCGATGGTGCTGCCCGGAAAGAGGGTCTTGTAGCAGTTAAAGAGCGCCGCGCTGTCAATGGTGTATGCGCCGCGCATTTCGCTGTACACAGTACCCTCAATGGTCAAATCGCTGTCCGCGCTGGACAGGGCATAACGCCAGCATTCTTCATCAAAGATGGAAGAATCCTCATACAGCATGGGATTAAAGCAGCTATCCGTGTAATAATCCGCATACTTGAGGAGCTGCGCTTCGGAAAGGGAGGCCACAGGATAGGTGGTCATGAAGGGATAGGTCGCAGCGTTCATGTAGGTATTGTAGGTCTGATAGGACAGGTTGAAGAAAAGCTCCTTGGAGGGATACTTCTTCGAGCCGTCCAAGGTGGAATGCTCAAACACATGCGGAATGCCAGATTTGGTCTCCGCAGGCGTTTTGAAGGTGATTTCAAACACGCGGTTGGTGTCGTCGTTGGCCAGATACATGACCTTCGCGCCGGTCTTGTCATGTTCGAACAGCACGACATCTGCACCAATCAGCTCAAAGCGGGAAACGCTCTTGACGGTGAAGCCTTCCACCGTGTCGCCGACATTGGGCAAAGCATCTTCTTCTGCCAGCGATACGCCGGTCAGAATGGGCAGCAGCAGAAGCAACCCTAAGAGCAGTGCGATACACTTTTTCATCTCCAAAATCCTCCTCCCGTAGAATGCACATCCACTATAACACAGCGGAAAAAGAATTGCAAACGCTTGATGAATATTTATAAAATTTCAAGAAGGTGACAAAACGTTTTTTCCACATAGGTATATGG
>CAVBFK010000126.1:0-5045 GCA_963594395.1 Lachnospiraceae bacterium | reverse complement strand
CCCTTGCCGCCTTCAAAGTCACCCGTGTTGTCCGTGTACAGCTGCACACCGGGCTGATCGGTAATGACCTCCATGGTGCGGCCGGAAGCTTCATCGTGCAGGCATGCGGCCAGACCCATGGCAGAGCCCTTCCGCAGTACGTAGTTGTGGTCGTAGCCGTTGCCGGCCAGCACCATCTGCGGCACCTGAGCGGCCATGTCCAGACCGTCACCCACCAGCTCACCTTCCCGCAGGTCGAAGGGCGTTCCGGTCACAGGCAGATAGCCGCCCGTGGGAATCAGGCCTGCATCTACAGGGGTAATGGCGTCTGCATCAATGTACAGCACCTGGTCGCGGATGGTTCCGTGATCATGGCCTGCCAGGTTGAAGTAGGCATGGTTGGTCATGTTGCACAGGGTGGTCTTGTCCGTGGTGGCACGGTAGCGGATAATCAGCGCATTGCTGTCCGTCCAGGTGTAGGTCACGGTTACGTCCAGCGTGCCGGGATAATTCTCTTCCCCATCGGGGCTGACCATGTGGAAGATCAGCGTATCCTGCTCTTGCTCTTCCAGGGTGGAGGTTTCCCACATCTTCACGCCAAAGCCTACCTTGCCGCCGTGGAGGTGGTTTTCGCCGTTGTTCTTGGCCAGTTGATAGGTCACGCCGTCCAGCGTGATTTCGCCCCGGGCAATGCGGTTGCCGTACCGGCCGATGGTTTCGCCCATGTGGCCGTGGCTCTTCAGGTAGCCGGCCATGTCGTCAAAGCCCAGCACCACGTCTGCCAGCACACCGTCCTTATCCGGGACGCAGATGGAGGTGATGGTGGCGCCGTAGTCAATCATCTTGACGGAAGCACCGTTTTTGTTGGTCATGGTATATTGGGTGACCACAGCACCCTCAGCATTTTTGCCGAATTCCTTTGAGGTGATCGCCATAGGAACATCCTCCTTGATTGAGTGATTTCTTATCTCTATTGTACCCTCTGCAACCAGATTGTCAATCCCTTGCTTTCTGAAGCGGAAAGTGTTATCATGGGGTTACTACAGGATGAAGGGATGAAGAAACATGCGTTGCAGCTGCAAAGAGTGCGGAACCTATATGGTACAGGCGGAGAGCGATCATTTGGGCTGTGTCTGCCCGGACTGCGGCTATCGCTGCAATGATTGCCTGGGAACCAATACGGTGGTTTCCAAAGAAGCCCTGCAGGCGCTGGCTTTTGATCCCAGATTCAGCCCTGAGGCGCTGGCTTCCTCTTTTGAAGACCGCGAGGACGACGGCTACGATGACGGCTACGGCGATGACTACTGATCACCCGAACCGCACCATTCTCCATTGCGACTGCAATAATTTCTTCGCTTCGGTAGAATTGCTGGAGCATCCCGAACTGAAAGATGTGCCCGTGGCTGTGGCAGGCGACCCTGAGGGACGCCATGGAATCATTCTCGCAAAAAACATGCCCGCGAAAAAGCGCGGTGTGCAAACAGCAGAGACCATCTGGCAGGCAAAGCAGAAGTGCCCTGATTTGGTGCTTTTGCCGCCCCATCACGAGAAGTATGCCGCCATGAGCCGCCGCATCAATGCCATCTACCTGGACGTAACGGATCAGGTGGAGCCTTTTTCTGTGGATGAAAGCTGGCTGGATGTGACCGCTTCCCGTGATCTTTTCGGCACGGGCGTGCAGATTGCGGACATGCTTCGGAAGCGAATTCGCGAGGAGACGGGCATTACCATTTCGGCAGGCGTCAGCGATAATAAAACCTGGGCGAAAATGGGCAGCGATTACAAGAAGCCGGATGCTACCACCTTGATTACACGGGAAAATGTGCAGTCGATTCTGTATCCCCTGCCGGTAGGAGATTTGCTTTTCGTGGGCAAATCAACGGCGGAAGCACTGACGCGGCTGGGCATTGCCACCATTGGGCAGCTGGCGGCGCTGGATCCGGAAATGCTGACGCATCAGCTGGGCAAGCAGGGCGAAAGCCTGTGGCGCATGGCTCACGGCTTGGATGACAGCCCTGTGCGCCATTGGGGCGAGCACGACCCCGCACGGAGCATTGGCAGGGGAGAAACCTTTCCACGGGATTTGGTGGGCAGGGAAGAGTGCCGCGCCGGCCTTCTGCCGCTGTGCGATCAGGTGGGGCATCAGCTCCGCAGACAAGGCCTGAAGGCAAGAACAGTCACCTTGCAGATTAAGAATCCTCAGCTGAAGGTGATCTCCCGTCAAAAGACCCTGGATACCCCCACGTCCTTGAGCAGAACCATCTACCAAACGGCCTGTGCCATTTTGGAAGAGTGCTGGCGGAGCGACGCCCCTGTGCGCCTGATGACGGTTACCGCGTCGGGTCTTGTGCCGGAGGATGAGGCGGTTCCTACCCAGCTGTCTTTTCTGGAAGCGCCCAAGGAGGATGATCCCCGCCATGTGAAGCTGGAGGCGGCCATTGACCGCGTGCGGGATAAGTGGGGAAGAGACGCCGTGAAGCCCGCCACGCCGAAAATCAAGTGATCTGAAGATTTTTCGAGAACTTTCGCAGAAAAGTGTGAAAATCCCCTTGACAAATTCACAAAAATCGAGTATGATATCAGAGTCGCCGCGGAAAGTGACAGAACCGCGCCCTGCACACTGTAAGGGAGACACTTGGGAGCATAGCTCAGCTGGGAGAGCATCTGCCTTACAAGCAGAGGGTCACAGGTTCGAGCCCTGTTGTTCCCACCAGATATTGGCCCGGTAGCTCAGTTGGTTAGAGCGCCAGCCTGTCACGTTGGAGGTCGAGGGTTCGAGCCCCTTCCGGGTCGCCATACTTGCCTTGGTAGCTCAGTCGGTAGAGCAGCAGACTGAAAATCTGCGTGTCGGTGGTTCGATTCCGCCCCAAGGCACCAGGAACATGCGGTAGTAGCTCAGTTGGTAGAGCGCCACCTTGCCAAGGTGGAGGTCGCGGGTCCGAGCCCCGTCTACCGCTCCATTTTTTACATGGTGCCATAGCCAAGAGGTAAGGCGCAGGTCTGCAAAACCTTTATTCCCCGGTTCAAATCCGGGTGGCACCTCTTGAAGAAAGATCGGCGTTGCCGGTCTTTTTTCGTATCGGCAGACGGTAGGCCATGCATTGACGCTACCCAATGAAAATGCTATAATATCCCTATGCGCTGATGTGGTGGAATGGCAGACACCAGGGACTTAAAATCCCTTGCCGCAAGGCGTGCGGGTTCGAGTCCCGCCATCAGCACGGAAACTCCCGAGTCAATAGGCTCGGGAGTTTTGCTTTTGGGTCATCCTTGGTCAATGAATTGATCTGAATTCCTTTTAATGAGTTTTCAAACGTTTCTTTACTTTAATTAGATGACTACTTTATCCGAAGGAGCGGCGAAGGGGTCAAGGGGGCGACCGCAAAGCCCCCTTGGCGTTCTCTTTGCTGGATAGAGAGGCTTACTCTATGGAACAAACGAGTTTATCCCTATATTCCAGGGGCTTTGCGGTTACGAGTCGAAGACTCCGCCCCTGGACCCTTCGCATGCACCTTTCTCAACTGGATTTGTCATGAAGGATCCAGAGGGCTTTCTGGTTACGAGTTGAAGACTCCGCCCTCTGGACTCCTTCGGGCAGTCCTCTCCGATGAAGTTGGTTTGTATAGAAACTAAAAAGTTTCGGAAGAGTGCTTCTTCAAAAAGGGGACTGCGAAGGGGTCAAGGGGGCGACCGCAAAGCCCCCTTTGAAACGCCTTGAGGAAAAATCTCTTTGCTGAGAGCAAACATGTCGTATGGAACAAATGGATAGCAACTCAATCTTCCAGGGGCTTTGCGGTTACGGATCGAAGACTCCGCCCCTGGATCCTTCGCATGCACTGCTAATAATGGCTTTTTGCATTGAAGCTTAAAAGTTACGAAAAACTCTTCCCTATAAAAGTTTAGGGAAGAGAGGAGAGCGCGAGAGGAGAGAAAACGCTTTTCAAAGAGGTTTCTTTCCTCTCACATGAATATGACGCCTTACATTTCAATTCTTGAAAAGTTGTCGCGGATGTGCTGGCAGCTCTTGTGGAAGCCTTCCTCCTCGGCAGGGGAGAGATCAAGGGTGTAAACCTGCTCCACACCGTTGGCGCCGATCACGCAGGGCAGAGAGGTAAAGATGCCTTCCTCACCGTACTGACCCGTCATGAGGGTCGATACGGACAGAACCGCGTGCTCGTTGTGGAAGATGGCGTCGCAAATGCGTGCCGTGCAGTTGGATACGGCGTACTCGGTGCATCCCTTGCCGGCAAAGGTCACATAGCCGCCCTTGCGTGCTGCTTCTTCCACGGCCGCTTGGTCAAAACCGTACTGCTCGGGGAATTCCTTCGCCAGTTCATTCAGATTCTTGCCGGCGATGGAAGCGGCCTTCCATGCGGCCACCTGAGAGAAGCCGTGCTCGCCGATCATATAAGCATCAATGGACTTGGGGCTGATGCCGGTCACACGGGAAATCTCGGAGCGCAGCCGGGCAGAATCAAGGCCGCAGCCTGTGCCGATGATCTTCTTGGGGTCGTAGCCCGTCATGCGCCAGATCTGCGTGCAGATCACGTCACAGGGGTTGGCTACGGATACCAGAATGCCGTCGAATCCGGCATCTACAATCTGGTTGGCGAAGGTGCGGGCAGATTCCGTAGCGGTGAACAGCTCGCCGTCACGGTTGGTGGCGCTGTTTGCTACGTGACCGGCACAGTTGATGATGATATCACAGCCGGCCAGATCTTCATAGCGGCTGCTGCAGTTGACAATGCGGGTGTTATAAGGAACGAAGCTCAGAGAATCGTGAAGATCCTGTGCCTCGGAGATAACTTTCTGGTCATGCAGACCACAGAGATAGAGCTCATCACCAATACCTTGAAGGAGCAGACTGTTGGCAACGTGGGCACCAACATGACCCATACCGATGATACCAATCTTGCGTAGAGAACTCATAACGTCCATCCTTTCGTTGGAGGAATTAGTGGTTTCACCTATTAAACGCGCCAGAGGGGAAAGTTCATCCTGCTAGGGCAAATTTTTTATAAAAACGGGGCAAGGGGCGAAGACCTACGGGACGAAGTCCCCTTGCA
>CAVBFK010000125.1:0-2124 GCA_963594395.1 Lachnospiraceae bacterium | reverse complement strand
CGGACACCTGATGCTTGCTGGCCGACGCGGCTTCACTCATGGTGCGGAACTTGCAGATGGTAAACACCCGGCCGTTGACCGACATGCGCTTCTGGCGGAAGATCACCTTGCCGCCGTCTTCCAGATGGATGCACAGGGCGATGATCCCCAGCAGGGGGCTGAGCAGAACCAGCACCAGGGCAGAGACCACGATGTCTACACAGCGCTTGATGATCCGTTGCAGGATGGTCATTTTGCGGTAGTCCATGGCCAGAAAGGGGGCGTCGTCCACAATAACTTGCCGGGCGTTGCTGATCATAATGTCTTCCAGCTGGGCACGGCAGAGCACGTCCTTCTGCAGGTCGTAGCACGTATGCAGGATGCGCATCTGTTCATCGGCAGGCAAACCGGAGAGAATCACCGTTTCACTGCGGCGGATGCGCTCGATGAGATCCTTCGCGTCAAACAGCGCCACGTCTTCCACGTGCCATTGCAGGCGATAGCGGTCAATCTTCCGGCGGGTAGACTTTTCGTCTGCCAGGTTAGACAGCACCAGCAGGCAGCGCCGCGGGGGATTCATGCGGAAATACGTGCTGTTGCCGATGCGCACGAAAAGGATAATGGCCAGAAACTGCAGAACGATGCACAGCAGCAGATACAGAAAATCTTCCCCAAAAAGAATCAGATGATCGTTGTGGTCGCTGTTGACATTCATAATTTGCAGTTGCAGATAGGTGACCAAATCCACCGCGATAGCCGCCAGGGTCATGGAAGAGATGATGGGTTTGTTCTTCTTGCGGCCCACCTCGAACCCGCCGTAGACCATGGACATCACCAGCGTCATAGCCACAAAGGTGACCATGGTAATGCCGGTGGTGCGGGAGGCATGGCGCAACGGCCAGTTGTTGATGCCCATAATGCCAAAGAAGATCAACAACAGGCTGGCATAAACCGCCAGGCTGATCGCTCCCATCACCAGCGCGGAACGATGACGCTTAAGCGCACGGCGCAAATTCATCATGCTGAGCATGCCTCTCTCTTCCATCACAAACTCATAGACTTTCCACCCTTGCATGATACCATGGAGGACAACAGATGTCAACCATTGACAAACTATGGAAGCACATGTCACAAATTTGAAACAAATCTGCGTTTTTTGTAAAAGAAATTTCTATTTTGGGATGAAAAGCGGGAGAAGATGCGTTATAATAGCTGTGTCATGCGAATGCGGACAGCAAAAAATGTGAAAAGGGAGGAATGAACCATGAAGAAATGGCTGCTGACAGCACTGGTTTTGGTGCTGGTATGCGTGGGTTGCACCTGTGCTATGGCAGATCCCATTATTACCAATGGTTCCTATGTTTCTTACCTGGGAGAGGAAAATCATCTTTTCCTGATCAATCCTGAAGGCACAACGATGACGCTGCGCTCCACCATTGTTGACCTGGTGGGTATGGACGACACCCAGATGTACTGCCTGACCGCTGAAGGCCGGCTGTACAGCATCAAGCTGGATGGCAGTGCCACGAATATCGTTTCCGCCGCTCCTACCGAGGAAGATCTGGCAAATGTCGCTTCTACCCCCGTGTATACCCTGGCGGAAGACGGCACGCTGAACATCCTGTCTGAGGATGGCCAGACGACCACCACCACGGTGATGAACGTGATTGCGGCCTGCCGCAACTCCACCCATGTGTATTTCATCACCAAGGGCACGTCTTCCAACAACCTGTCCCGTGTTGCCATCGGCGGCACCATGCTGGAAGATATCAGCAGCGCTCCGGATGCTCCTCTGAGCATCTTCGCTTCTGATGACGCGGTGGTCATGGTGGCAGGGGATCATTCCCTGATCCGTGTGGATCTCACCAGCGTCAACTACGACAGCACCTACTACGCTGCCACTTCCGAGAACACCGTCGCCGCTGTATCCATCGGTGATCAGCTCTATCGCTTCACCAATGATGAAAACGGTAGCCATTACCTGCTGGAAGGCACGGACGCCGTCAGCACCTCTTCTGCCCAGAGCAGTTCTGATGAGCAGAAGCCTACCGTGACCGCTGCTACGGCAACTTCCGTGCCCACGGCTGTACCGACCGCCACGGCAACGCCCCGTGTGACGGCAAAGCCCACCGCCACCCCCAAGAC
>CAVBFK010000124.1:0-3612 GCA_963594395.1 Lachnospiraceae bacterium | reverse complement strand
ATCACTGGTCCGCGGAGGATTTCCCTGCATCAGAAATTTCCCTGCGCTCTGCCGCCAGCGAAAATTTCGTGATTATCGATATTACCGACCCTGCCCATCATCGGGTGATCGGCGAAATGGATCGGTACACCGTGCCCATGCTCTTGCATGAGAACGCCATCTACATGCACGAGGCACAGCAGTATCAGGTGGAAAAGCTGGACTTTGATGCCTGCAAAGCTTTTATCCGCCGCGTGGATGTGGGCTACTATACCGATGCAGACTTGAACGTTTCCTTGTCCCTGCTGGATATTGAGGATCAGCAGGATGCCCCCGGCGGCGGAACCTGCGCCCTGGGCGAGGTGAAGGTGACCACCCTGGTTACCATGTTCAAGAAGATTCGCTTCGATACCCATGAGACGCTGGGCTTCGGCCATGTGCGGCTTCCCGAAACGGATATGCACACCACTGCCATGTGGTGGACGCTGCCGAGTGATCTTGCGGCGCGCTTCCCCAGTGACACGCTGAAAAACGGCATGCTGGCAGTGACCAATCTGCTTCGCATTGTTGCGCCGCTGTACCTCATGTGTTCGCCTCAGGATGTATCCGTGCTGTATCAGGTGAAGAGCCCCTTCACGGATCAGCCGACCGTCATCCTGTATGATAATTGCCCCGGCGGTGTGGGTCTGGCACAAAAGGCCTACGGCATGCAGAAACTTCTGCTGGAGAAGGCATTGCAAATTGCTAAAGACTGCACCTGCGAGTGCGGCTGTCCTTCTTGCGTCGGCCCTGTTGGGGAAATCGGTGAGGATGGCAAGAAAACCGCCATGACACTGCTGAAGGAGCTGACGCAATGAACCTGCGTGACAAGCTCCGCGCTATTGAAACGACACCGAAAAAGCCGAATCCCGTGCCGATGGAAAAGCGGTACAATGCCTGCTGGAGCAAGGAAGAAATCCGACCTGTGGCAGACTATATGGATGCTTTCGGGCTGAAGCGGGAAACGGTCAACCTGATGTGCGGCGATATGGAACCGCCTTTGCCGGACGTGCTGGACCCCATGCGCATCCTGTATCTGGATACCGAAACGACGGGGCTGGCGGGCGGTACGGGAACGGTGGCCTTTCTGGTGGGCGTTGGCAGACTGACCATGGATGGATTCCGCATTCAGCAGTTCGTTATGCGGGATTATCCCGAGGAGCGGTTCGTGCTGGCAAGGGTGGCAGAGGCACTGGACGAATGCGATACCATCTGCACCTTTAACGGCCGCACCTTTGACGTACCTCTGCTGAAGGATCGCTTCCTGATGAACCGCATGTCGCCGGCCTGCCTGGAGAAACCGCATATCGATTTGCTCCACATTGCCCGCCGCGTGTGGAAAATGCGGCTGAAGCGGTGCACTTTGTCCCATCTGGAGGAGGCGGTGCTGGGTACGCCGCGCTTGAAGGATTTGCCGGGCAGTGAGGCACCTCAGCGGTATTTCAGCTTCCTGAAAACCGGGCAGTTTTGCTTGCTGGATGAGGTGATCGCTCACAATGCACAGGACATTGCCAGCCTGTGCACACTGCTTAGTGCCATGACGAATCTCTATGAGCACCCGGAGAAGCATCCTTATGAAGAGGATCTCTTCTCCATGGGCGTGGCACTGGAAAAGTTCCATCACCCGGAGGAAGCAAGACGATGCTATCATCTGGCCAGCCGGGGCGTTACACGAACCAAAGGCCAACTGCGTCTGGCGCAGAGCTGGCGGCGAAGCGGGCAGCGGCAAGAGGCAGTAGACGTGTGGCTTCACATGATTGACCGCCATGAGGGCGGCATTACCCCCTATGTGGAAATGGCCAAGCATTATGAGCATGTGGAGCGGAATATTCCCAAAGCGATGGAGATGACTCGCCGCGCCATGATGCTGATGGCAGAACCGACCCTTTTTGATACATTAGACACGATGGAGAAGCGCAAAGCACTCCGCCATCGATACGACAGACTGAAGAAGAAAGCACAAAAGGAGTGATACCTATGGGTTTTATGGCAAACCTGAAAGGACAGCAGGCTCTGGCACTGCAGGGCAAAAAGAAAATGGAAGAAGCCAAGGCCAAGTACGCTGAGGCTTATGCAGAAGGCATGGATCAGCCCCGGCTGGTGCTGGCCTATGCCGTGCTGCTGATCCGCGATAATGAATTCCAGAAGGCCAAGGACATGCTGGTGAAGCTGCAGAAGATGCCCTTGACCCCTGACCAGAAAAATCAGCTGTACATGGACTATGCCGTGTGCTGCTATAAGCTGGGGGATCTCGGCAAGGCAGTGGATTTGCTGGAAAAGCAGCACCGCCGCCAGCATTCCGGCTTGGTCTATGAGACGCTGGGCTATCTGTACGCCGAGCAGTTTGACGCAAGCAACAAGGAAGCCTTCATGGCACAGCCCCATACCGTAGAAGTAGATGACCGCTTTGGTGATGAGCCCGAAGAGATTGATCCTGAACAGGCTTGGGAAGAGGGCAAGCAAAAGGCGCTGACCTTTAACCAGGAAGCTGTGGAATATGACGATGAAGACTCCGTGTCCCTTGACAATTTGGCACAAACCTATTATCGTGTCCTTGGTGACAAGGAAGCGGCACTGGAATGGTTCCAGAAGGCGATTGCCCTGAAGCCGAATCAGATTGATACCCTGTGGTTCCTCAGCCGCTATGACGTGGAGAAGGGGGACTACGCCGCCGCCATTACCAAGCTGGAAAACGCGCTGGACAGCCGCTTCTCGCCGCTGAATAAGGTGACCAAGGCAGAAGTGGAAGCGGAGATTGCAAGACTGAAGGCACTGTAAAAAATCGCGTTCATACGCATCATTGAAAGGCAGGTATTCATCCATGGAGGAAAATCAACAAGTACAAGTGACCGAGACACTCGCAGAGGGCAAGCCGCAGAAGCCGAAGAAGTCCGTGGGTCGCGAAATCTTCGAGTGGATTGTTACCATTCTGGCCGCTCTGGCCATTGCACTGGTCATCCGCACCTTCCTGTTTGAGCCTGTGAAGGTGGATGGCCATTCGATGGACACCACCTTGGCAGACGGCGAGATCATGCTGGTGACCAAGACGGAGTACACAACCCTGAACCTCTTCGGCAACAGCTACGCCATCTTCGGCGATCCTCAGCGGTTTGATGTGGTCATCTGCCACTATCCTGACCGCGGCAGCACGACCTTTGTGAAGCGCGTGGTTGGCCTTCCTGGCGACACCGTGGAAATCACCGGCGGTTACCTGTACGTGAACGGTGAGAAGTACGAAGAGGAGTACCTGACCTATCGTCCCAACTATGAAATGGCGGCAACGGTGGTGCCGGAAGGCTGCTATTTTGTGCTGGGTGATAACCGCTCCAATTCCAATGACAGCCACATTATCGGCGCCATCTCTCGTGAGATGATCATTGGCCACGTACAGCGGATTGTGTATCCCTTCAGCGACTGGCGGAAGGTTGAGTAAGACTCATTCACTTGAAAGAGCGAGATCTCGAAATGAGGTCTCGCTCTTTTGCGTTGCAGTTTTCACTCTCAGACTAGAGCGAAAGTTCTTTGCTGGGTAACAGACTTGTCGTATGGAATAAGCGGGCTCAGAACATTATTCCAGGGGCTTTGCGGTCGCCC
>CAVBFK010000123.1:0-3687 GCA_963594395.1 Lachnospiraceae bacterium | reverse complement strand
GAGCAGATGCTCCCATCGCCTTGCTTTACTCCGGATGGCTGGGCAACGGCCTTCCTCAAGGAGAAGTCAAGAAGTACGATGTCAGCAAAAACCTGTACTTCAATGGAAACATCGTATCGATGCGCGTCAGCGGTGCAGTGCTCATGCGGAATCTTTCGCTGGGCATCCGCAACCTTCGCACAGACAACAAGTCGCCCATTGCGGTACTGGGGTTGCAGCTCGTCATTGACCCATCCCGTCCCCTTGGGCAGCGCCTGCAAAGCGCATCTGATGATGAAGGGCAGGCCATTGACCCGGAGAAAACCTACGCCATCGTTATAGACGGCGGCATGGCTGAAGGCATGATGGGCTTCGATTTTTCGGAGGGAACCCAAAAGATCTACTTCGAGGATACACTGCTGGAGCTTATGGAAAAGGAACTTCAAAGCCGCGGAACATTGATTCTTCCGCAGCCGAGCAATATCACTGTTTTGCAGGAGGGTGCCGCATGGAAGTAACATTGAAAGGCGTATCCAAGCAATTCCAGACAAAACACGGTACAGTTACAGCTGTCAAGGATCTTTCGGTGAAGATTGCTTCCGGGAAGCTGCTGGGCTTCCTGGGACCATCCGGATGCGGAAAGTCTACCACCTTGTACATGCTGGCCGGCATCTACGAGCTGAGCAGCGGTCAACTGCTGTTTGACGATCGGGATGTAACGAAGCTCCCGCCGGAGCAGCGAAACATCGGCATGGTGTTCCAGAACTATGCATTGTATCCGCACCTGACTGTTCGGGAGAACATCTCCTTTCCGCTGGTGAACACGCCGAAGGTCAAGAAGGCCATTCAGCAGAAGCTGAAGGCAGAGGGCGGCAAGGTCAGCTTCAAGGCCTACATTGATTCCTGTGTGCATAATGCGGCCAAGCTGGTGGAAATCACTGACTATCTGGATCGCAAGCCGGCGGAATTGTCCGGCGGTCAGCAGCAGCGTGTGGCCATTGCCCGAGCCCTGGTAAAGCGTCCGTCCTTGCTGCTGCTGGATGAGCCGCTTTCCAACCTGGATGCCAGACTGCGCCTGCAGACCCGTGAGGAAATCCGCCGCATTCAGCTGGAAACGGGCATTACGACGGTGTTTGTTACCCACGACCAAGAGGAAGCGCTCAACATCTGCGATGAGATTGTCATCATGAAGGACGGCGTGTTCCAGCAGCAAGGCACACCGAAGGAAGTGTACGAAAATCCTGCCAATCAATTTGTGGCACAATTTCTCGGCACACCGCCTATTAACCTGCTGGATGGCCAAACCGAAGATGGCTGGCTGATGCTTGGCGGAAGCAAATGGCGCAGTGTACCCAAGGACATTGCAAACGGCAACTACAAGGTAGGCATTCGTGCAGAAAATCTGTTCCTTGCAGATGATCATGCGGTGCAGACGCTGAACGCCACCGTGCTTGAAGCAAAAAAGCTGGGCGGTGCCAGCATCCTGACCGTTCAGTTGGCAGACGGTCAAAAGCTGAAACTTTACTACGATGTGCGGAGCAACATCCAGCCTGGCACGCAAGTAGCACTGACGGCGCTGGACGGATCTGTCTGCCTGTTTAATGAGCAAGGGGAGAAGGTGCTGCAATGGTAAAACGCGGCGGCATCTGGCGGGACGGCATCTCCTACATTTATCTTTTGCCGGCCTTCGCTTTGATGGCAGTGTTCATCTTCTACCCGATTGTCAATACCATCCTCACTTCGTTCAAAACGGATTACCGCTTTCTGACGGGTGACTTTGTCAACTACAGCCTGGATACCTACAAGGCGGTTCTCACCGACAGCACCTTTCACCGGGCGTGCCTCAATACTTCGTTCGTCGCGTTTATCTGTGTCCCGCTGTCAATGCTGATTGCCCTTGGCCTGGCCCTGCTGATCAACGCCATTCCGAAGTGCCGCCAGTTTTTCATGACGCTCTTCTACCTTCCTCAGGTGACCAACGTGATTGCGGCCGGTTTGGTGTTTTCCCTGCTGTTTAACAACAACTTCGGCTTGATCAACACGGTGCTTGGCTGGTTCGGCATTTCTCCGGTGGCATGGATCAGCGGTGTCGGCATTGCCGGCTCGGCAGAACTGTACCAGCAGTCTTACATGCGCTGCCTGTTCGTGCTCCTCATTTACGAGATTTGGTCGGGCCTGCCGCTGAAGATTCTACTGTTTGTAGGCGGCCTGCAGAATATCAACAAGCAGTATTACCAGGTTGCCCATGTTGACGGCACAAGCCGCTGGAATATTCTTCGCAAGATTACCCTGCCGCTTTTGTCGCCCACGACGATCTATATCTACGTAACCTCCACCATTACGGCCATGAAGGCCTACTCCGCCGTGGTGGCACTCTTCGGCAGTTCCTTCGGCCCCGCAGGCGACAGATCCAAGATGATGATTACCATTGTGGGCTACATCATGGATTCGCTGGGAGATTATCTTTCTCCCGGTGCAGTAAGCAAAGCCAGCGCGGCCGCAGTAATCCTTATGATTATTTGCATGATTCTGACCTTCATTCAGTTAAAGGTCAGCCGGAAGAGGGTGCACTACAAATGATGGAAAAACGTCATACCTTCAAGTACCTGGTGCTGTCCATTGGTGCCATCCTGATGCTGATTCCTTTTTACTGGATGCTGGCCACCGCCTTGAAGTCTGAATCCGAGGCACTGCAGGTTCCGGCCACGCTCTATCCCCACGGCCTGCACCCGGAAAATTTCTCATTGGCCATGCAGATAGCGCCCATTGCCCGGTACCTGTTTAACACCGTGCTTGTGGCATCCATTGTGGTCATCTCCAGCACCGTGCTGTCGGTACTGTCAGCATTTGCGTTTGCCCGGCTCAGCTTTCCCGGCAAGAACTTTCTGTTCATGCTGGTGCTGGGCACCATGATGATTCCTCAGGAAATGCTGATCATTACCAACTTTATGACCATTGCGCACCTCAAATGGATGAACACGATCCAGGCGCTGGCGCTGCCGTTCTGCGTGAATGCCTTCAACATCTACCTCCTGCGCCAGTCCATGCTGCAGATTCCTGATGAGCTGTACACGGCCTCCAAAATCGACGGCTTGTCAGATTTCCGCTACCTGCGTAAGGTGGTGCTCCCCATTGTGAAGCCGACGGTGCTGACCACCATGATTACCTCGCTGATCTGGATCTGGAACACCTTCGCATGGCCGAACCTGGTAACCACCAAGGATGAACTGCGGCTCGTTTCCAATGGCTTGCAGAACGCCTTCACCAACAGTGTGGGCAACATCCAGTATGAACTGCAGATGGCCGCAGCAACGCTGGTCACCATCCCGCTGATCATTGTGTTCATCTGCTTCAGAAAGCAGATTCTTACCGGCATGTCCAAAGGCGGCCTGAAAGGCTAAAAACAGAAAGGGAGACGATCATGAGAGGATCTTAGCCTGAAGCAGATTCTTGCATGAGCACCCGCGGCTCGCCTTTGAGCCGCAGCAAAACGACCGAGAGAAAGGAAGAATCCCACCATGAAGAAGATCGTAGCATTTGTCCTTGCCTTGACCATGATGGTTGGTCTGCTGGGCTGCGTAAGCGCCAGCGCTGAAACGGAAGACACCGAACTGGCCGCCGCTATCCAGAGCGTGCTGGTCGATAAGAAGGAAGTCAGCATTTCCTTCTGGACGGGCACCGGCACCCAGAACTTCCCCTACCTGGAGG
>CAVBFK010000122.1:0-3866 GCA_963594395.1 Lachnospiraceae bacterium | reverse complement strand
CACTTACCCCTTGACCCCTTCGCAGTCCCCTTTCTTGAAGGGGCACTGTTCCGAACAACACCAACGAAAAAAGAAAGGAACCCCTATGCTGAAACCCCACTTGCGCAAAGTACAATCTGATCTCCGCAAAGCCATGAATGCAGGGCTTTCCGCATCCGGCCCTGCCGCCGTTGCCTCCGTGAAAAGCGCCATGCAGTCCGCCTACGGGAACCCCATCCGCCAAAGCGGCGACTTGCAAAACAGCATCAGCTTCCGCACGGAAGACGGCACCCTCGCCGTCGGCAGTGATCTGCCTTACGCCGCACTGGTGCATGAAGGAACCTCCTCCATGCCCGGGCGGCCGTTTTTGTTGAAGGGTATGCAGGACGCCGCAGGGCAGATGGCCGGCATCCTGCAGCAGAAAATGAACGAATAAGGAGAATGCATCATGAACGAAACCATTGAACAGAATGAACAAGAGCAGAACGAAGAAACCGTCATTGAGAGCCTGCGGCAGGCGCTGTCTGCCAGCCAGGCAGAGGCAGAATCCCTCCGCCAAAACCTTGCTCAGCGGGACAAGGAAGAACAGCGCCGCCAATACCGCGACCATCTCCGCGCCCTGCTGGAAGACGCAGGCGCCAACCCCGCCGCCCTGGAGCTAATGACCCTGCAAGGCGATGCTCTGGCGGAAGACGGCAAGTCCCCGGAAGAGGCCGCCGAGATGATGCGCGGCCGCTGGGGCGATCTTTTCACCACCAGAAAAGCCCTGCCCATGAAGCAGATTGCGCCTCAAGGGGCAGGGCTGACGCTGACGCGGGAAGATGTGCGGAACATGTCGCCGGAGGAGATCAACCGCTCCTGGAGCATGGTGAAAAGCATTCTGGCACAGCCTTATTGATCTTCTTCCGCCGCAAGCACCTGAGGATACCACACTTCATTCAGCCAATTTTCCACCAGCTCGGCGTCAACAAAGTTGCCGAGGACGTCGAGAAGAAGATCATAACACCCTGTGACCTGACCTGAATAGCAGTTGGATTGCACCATGATGTCATACCCATTATCTAATGTGATGCCAATTTCTAGAGTGTCGATAGCGATTGGATCATAAACAGGGTCGCAAAGGCAGCCGCCGGCACAGATTTGATCTGACAGTATGTAAAGATTTGTGTATTGAGCACCATCTACCAGCACGGTTTGGCCTCGATATGCATAAGTGAAAGATTCCAATCGGTCCTCCGAGGTGGAATAGAGCCAAACGGCAACATATTGGTAGTCATCATAATAGACATTGAAAAAACCGGCTGAACGTTCAGCACGGGTTTCGCACTCAGCAGGATAGGTGAAGGTAACCCGGCGAGAAGGACAGTCTTCCATATAGACGCATCCTTCGGCGCGCTCTTCCTCGGGGGCTTCATCGGCCAGGGCAATACAAGGAAGCAGGAAAGAAAGGACAAGCAAGATGGAAAGAATGCGCTTCATGGGGATACCTCCTTAGAAAAAGATCTCCACCCATTCTATTTAACGAAATCCATAAGGAAATCCTTCCAACTGAACAAACATTTTTGAAGGGAGTGATGCCCTTGATTTTTTGACCTTTTTTTCAGGGAAACCGCGTCAACAAGAACCAACCGACCATGAAAAGGAGAAATGAATCGATGGCTATTACGAATTTTATTCCCAAGGTATGGAGTGCCCGTCTGCAGGAGAATCTCAGCAAGTCCCTCGTCTTTGGGGCCCTGTGCAACCGCAACTGGGAGGGTGACATCAGTCAGTACGGCGACACGGTGCACATTAACTCCCTGGCGGATATCACCGTCCGCCCCTACAGCCCCAATGAGGACATTGAGGAGCCGGAACAGCTCACGGGCAAGGACATGACCCTGGTGATTGACCACGGCGCGTACTACAACTTCTACCTCAACGACGTGGATGCCGCCCAGGCTCGTGCCGATGTGATGGACGCCGCCATGCGTGCCGCGGCCGTGAAGCTGGCGGAAGATACGGAAAGCTACATCCTCGGCGTGATCCGCGAGGGTGCGGGCACGAAGGAAACGGGCACGCTTCCCGCCGGCGGCGTGTATGAGCTGCTGGTGAACATCAAGACCGCCCTGGACGGCAAGCACATGCCCAAGCATGGCCGCAAGCTGGTGATGCCCTCTTCCGTGGAGAGTCAGCTCCTGCTGGATAACCGCTTCATCACCGCCACCTCTGCCGGCAATGATCGCCTGGCGGAAGGCAGTGTGGCCCGTGCCGCCGGCTTTGACATCTACATCAGCGCTGACCTGACGGATGAGATCATCGCCATGAACAGCGACAGCGTCACCTTTGCCGCCGGTATTACCCGCACGGAAGCCTACCGCCGGGAAAAGGGCTTCGATGACGGCGTGAAGGGTCTGAGCCTGTGCGGCGCCAAGGTGGTCATTCCCGAGTGCGTGTATGTGTACACCATCACGGAAAGCAAGTAAGCATGAACATGCCCCCAAGGCGGGTAACGCTTTGGGGGCGAAGCTTTATGAAAAAATGAAAGGAGCAATGCATGCTGAAAGTAAGTGACATTATGCGGCACTGCCGCAACCATTTCATCTGCGGGTACCGCACGGGAGACCAGCAGATTCAGGACGGAAAGATCCGGGGGGATGATACGCTTCCCCTGGAGTGGATCGCCATTGACGGCAGCCGAAGCAATAACGGCATTCATCAGGCAGATCAGAACGGCTGCTATACCACCCTGACGGATGAAACGTGGCACGGCACGGTGTGGTACCTGTCGCCGCCGCAGGATTTTCTTGACCTGTGTGAGGAGATTATCGCCTACGCCAAGGATCATCCCGTCAGCGAAATCAAGAGCGAGCAGTTCGGCACGTACCGCTACGTGAAGAAGGACGGCGTCATCCCGTGGCAGACGGTGTTTGCTGAGGAACTTCGACCCTGGCAGCACATGGTGATGGAGGTGCAGGTATGACGGCCGAAGGGTTTATGGAAGACTTCTGCAAAGTGACGGAAGCGCGAACCGCCGATGGCCTTGGAGGCGTCCTCTGCCAAAGGACGGATGGGGAGAAGATCACCGCCGGCGTATCGGACGTGCAGGAAACAAGCACGGAGGTTGGCGGAAGCAAGGCGGTCAGGCAGCAGATGACGGTTTATCTGCCCAAGGAGGTGAGCCTTTCGGCGGGGGACGTCATCCGCAGAGAACGTGACGGCGCCCTGTTCCGCCTGACGGGATTCGGCAAAGAAGCGCCGGACGGCACCATGAAGATGCGCCAGGTTACGGCGGAAAGGGTGGTGTTCCCGTGGAGGCAGTGATGCAGGCCATGCAGGCGTTCTTTTCGTCCCTGGGGACGGACGCCTATTTGCAGGGGCATGTTCCCCGGGATGCGCCGATGCCCTATGTGATGTATGAGGTGAAGCAGGGCACCTTTGGGGAGGAAGGTTCCGCCTCTGCTGAAGGCTGGTTCCATGGGGACACGGCGAATCAGGATCGCGCAGCGTGGGCAGGGGAAATGGCGCGCCTTCTCCCAGAAAGCGGCGTGAAGGTGGAAACCGCCCAAGGCCTGCTGGCGATCTATCGCGGGGAGGAATTCCTCACCCTGGAGGAAAGCGAGGAGGATGCCTCCTGCGGGGTGAGGGTGAATTTTTTGATGAAATGGTATGGAGAAGAATAAAGGCACTTCCCTTTAGCTCAAGGAACTTTTCAAGTTTCAATGAAGCTCAACTTAAAGAAAGGAGACTGCGAAGGGTCCAGGGGCGGAGTCTTCGACTCGTAACCGCAAAGCCCCCTGGAATAAAGGACATAGCTCGTTTAATCCATAAGACAAGTTTTCTACCTAACAAGGAGATTTCGCCTTGCGAGGCGAGCAGGGGCTTTCCGGTCGCCCCTGCACCCTTCG
>CAVBFK010000121.1:0-12469 GCA_963594395.1 Lachnospiraceae bacterium | reverse complement strand
ACACCGTGACCAGCGCTGACATTCTGGCAGGTTCCATCCTGAACAGCGTCACCGCCAAGGGCGATGAGGTGACCGATCCCAAGGATCCCACCAACCCCAAGACTCCCGATGGCACCGACAAGGTGACCGACGAGTCTGACGACGTTGACACCACCCTGACGGTGAAGAAGACCTCCAACAAGGATGGCCAGAAGGTCAAGCTGGGCGAGGAAATCACCTACACCATCACCGTGACCAACGCCGGCAACGTGCCCTTCTACAATGTGAAGGTGGATGACGACCTGACCAAGCTGCATACAAGCATCGCAGTCCTGGCCGTCGGCGAGACCCAGACCTTCACCACCACCTACACCGTGACCAGCGCTGACATTCTGGCAGGTTCCATCCTGAACAGCGTCACCGCTAAGGGCGACGATGTGGTTGACCCGAAGAACCCCGAGACGCCCAAGACCCCCGAAGGCACCGACAAGGTGACCGACGAGACCGACGACGTCAACACTGACCTGAGCGTGACCAAGACCTCCGATACCAACGGCCAGAAGGTCAAGCTGGGTCAGAAGATCACCTACACCATCACCGTGAAGAATGAGGGCAACGTTCCTTATTCCAACGTGAAGGTAACCGACGCCATGACCGGCATGAATGAGTCCATCGCCGAGCTGGCCGTTGGCGAGAGCAAGACCTTCACCACCACCTACACCGTGACCAGCGATGACATCAAGGCCGGCAGCGTGATGAATGAAGTGACTGCCGCAGGCGATCCTGTGGACGATCCCAAGGATCCCACGAACCCCAAGACTCCCGATGGCACCGACAAGGTGACCGACGAGTCCGATGACCTCGATACTACCCTGACGATCACCAAGACCTCCGACATGGCCGGCACGGACGTGGCTGTGGGTCAGAAGATCACCTACACCATCACCGTGAAGAACGATGGTAACGTGCCCTTCACCAATGTGAAGGTCAGCGACACCATGGAGCTGGATCGCCAGACCGCAGGCCTGACCATTGCAGAAGGCACCGGCTACACCGTGAGCGAGGACAAGCATGATGCCACCATCGCGGAACTGGCTGTGGGTCAGACGGTGACCATCACCGCCACCTACACCGTGACCACCGAGGACATCAAGCTGGGTCATGTGACCAACAACGTCAAGGGCGAAGGCGACCCCATCAAGGATCCTAAGGATTCCGAAGGCGGCACCAAGGCCCCTGCCGACGATGCAACCCATACCGATGAGACCGGCCTGGTGAACACCAAGCTGACCGTGACCAAGACCTCTGATGCCAACGGCCAGAAGGTCAAGCTGGGTCAGAAGATCACCTACACCATCACCGTGAAGAACGATGGCAACACCGACTACACGAATGTGAAGGTTCTGGACAAGATGGACGGCCTGACGGTTCAGGAAGGCGAAGGCTACGTCATTAGCGGCAACACCGCTGTCATCTACACCCTGCCCATGGGCGCCTCTGTGGATGTGACTGCTACCTACACCGTGACCAGCGATGACATCAAGGCCGGCAAGGTGCACAACGAAGCCACCGCTATCGCTGATCCCATCACGGATCCTAAGAACCCCGATGTTCCCAAGACCCCCGAAGGCACCGATGAAGTGACCGACGAGACCGAAGATCTTAACACCACTCTGACCGTGACCAAGACCTCCGACATGGAGGGCGAGGAAGTCCGCCTGGGCTGGCGCATCGACTACACCATCACCGTGAAGAACGATGGTAATGTGCCGTACTACAACGTGGTTGTGGAAGACGCCATGACCGGCCTGAGCGATACCATCGAAGTGCTGGCTGTGGGCGAGAGCAAGACCTACACCACCGAGCACAAGGTGACCAGCGATGACATCCTGAACGGCTATGTGCTGAACAGCGTTACCGCCAAGGCCGACGAAGTGACGGATCCCAAGGATCCCGATCATCCGAAGACCCCCGAAGGCACCGGCGAGGTGAACGACAAGACTTCTGCCCTGGACACCACCCTGACGGTGACCAAGTCCTCCAACAAGGCAGGCCAGAAGGTGAAGCTGGGCGATGAAATCACCTACACCATCTTCTTGAGAAACAACGGTAACGTACCGTACTACAATGTGGTTGTGACCGATCCTCTGACCGGCCTGCAGGATACCATCAGCGTCCTGAAGGTTTCCGAAGAGAAGACCTACACCACCACCTATAAGGTCACCAGCGATGACATTCTGGCAGGCTCCATCCTGAACAGCGTCACCGCCAAGGCCGATCCGGTGAAGGATCCTCAGGATCCCGAGAACCCCAAGACCCCCGAAGGCACCGCACAGGTGACCGACGAGACGGCTGACGTGAGCACCAACCTGATGGTGATCAAGACTTCCGACATGACCGATAAGCAGGTCAAGCTGGGCGAGACCATCACCTACACCATCGAGGTAAGCAACTGCGGCAATGTGCCTTTCTACAACATTGTTGTGAAGGACCCGCTGACCGGCTTGGAGAAGGTCATCGACAAGCTGGATGTAAACGAAGAGAAGACCTACACGACCACCTACACCGTGACCAGCGACGACATCCTGAAGGGCTCCGTGGTCAACAGCGTTACCGCTGAGGCCGATCCCGTCAAGGATCCCAAGAATCCTGACACGCCTAAGGTTCCCGAGGATAGCGACACGGTCACCGATGAGACCGCCGATGTTGACACCACCCTGACGGTTGTGAAGACCTCCGACAAGAGCGGTCAGAAGGTCAAACTGGGCGAGACCATCAACTACACCATCACCGTGACCAACAACGGCAACGTGCCTTACAGCAACGTGGTGGTTACCGATGCCATGACCGGCATGAATGAGTCCATCGCCGAGCTGAAGGTTGGCGAGAGCAAGACCTTCACCACCAGCTACGTTGTGACCAGCGATGACATCCTGGCCGGCAAGGTGCTGAACAGCGCTACCGCCAAGGCTGATGACGTGACGGATCCCAAGCATCCCGACACGCCCAAGACCCCCGAAGGCACCGGCGAAGTGACCGATGAGACGGCTGATATCGACACCACCCTGGCCGTGACCAAGACCTCCGACATGGACGGCACGGACGTGGCCGTGGGTCAGACCATCACCTACACCATCACCGTCACCAACAATGGTAACGTTCCTTTCACCAACGTGAAGGTGATCGATACCATGGAGCAGCTCCGCCAGACCAAGGGCCTGCGCTACCTCGAGAGTGCAGACTACAGCATTGTCTACATCCTGGATGCAAGCCAGGCAGAGGCTGACATTGCTGAACTGGCTGTGGGCCAGACGGTCACCCTGAAGGCTACCTACGTCGTGAAGACCGAAGACATCAAGCTGGGTCATGTGACCAACAATGTCAAGGCCACCGGCGATACCATCACGGATCCCAAGGGCGGTACCAAGACCCCCGAAGGCGAAGCAACCCACACCGATGAGACCGGCCTGCTCAACACCAAGCTGACCGTGACCAAGACCTCCGATAAGGCAGGCCAGCAGGTTAAGCTGGGTGACACCATCACCTACACCATCACCGTGAAGAACGATGGCAACACCGACTACACGAATGTTGTGGTGAAGGATGAACTGGAAGGCCTGAAGATCCAGGATAATGTCATCTACATCGTGGAGGGCAACACCGCTACCATCAGCAGTCTGCCTATGGGCCAGTCTGTGGATGTCATCGCTACCTACACCGTGACCAGCAAGGACATCCTGGCCGGCAAGGTGCACAACGATGTGACCGCCACCGCAGATCCCATCCCGGATCCCAAGAATCCCGACGCTCCCAAGACGCCTACCGGCACCGATAGCTGCGAGGATGAAACCGAGGATGTGAACACATCCCTGAAGGTTGAGAAGACCTCCGATATGGATGGCAAGCAGGTCAAGCTGGGTGATGAGATCACCTACGTCATCACCGTGACCAACACCGGTAACGTGCCTTACCACAACCTGGTTGTGAAAGACCCCATGACCGGCTTCAGCGACACTGAACTTGAACTGGACGTCGGTGAGACGGATCGTTACCTGACCACCTACACTGTCACCAGCGACGACATCCTGAGGGGCTATGTGCTCAACAGTGCCACCGCCAAGGCTGACGATGTGATTGATCCCAAGAACCCCGATACCCCCAAGACTCCCGAAGGCACCGGTGAGGTGACCGACGAGACTGTCGACGTTGACACCACCCTGACGGTGAAGAAGTATTCTGACGCGGATGGCAAGCTTGTCACCCGGGCTCAGACGATTAACTACACCATCAGCGTGAAGAACGACGGCAACGTGCCCTTCTACAATGTGGTTGTGAAGGACGAGATGACCGACATGCAGGTGACCATTGCAACCCTGGCTGTCGGCGAAGAAAAGATCTACACGACCACCTACGTTGTGGACAGTGATGACATCCTGAACGGCTATGTGCTGAACAGTGTCACCGCGAAGGGCGACGATGTGGCGGATCCCAAGAACCCCGATACCCCCAAGACCCCCGAAGGCACCGACCAGGTGACCGACGTGACCGAAGATGTGGACACCACCCTGGTGGTGGAGAAGACCTCCGACAAGGAAGGCAAGAAGGCTGAACTTGACGAGAACATCAACTACATCATCACCGTCACCAACAAGGGCAACGTACCTTTCTACAATGTGGTTGTGACCGACGAATTGACCGGTCTGAAGGCGAACATCGATAAGCTGTCCGTTGGCGAGACCAAGTACTTCAAGACCAGCCACAAGGTGACCAGCAATGACATTCTGAAGGGCTCCGTGCTCAACAGCGTCACTGCAGCAGGCGATCCTGTCACCGATCCTAAGGATCCCACGAAGCCCAAGACGCCTGCAGGCAGCGATCAGGTGACCGACGAAACCGCCGATGTTGACACCACGCTGATTGTGCTGAAGTCCTCCAACAAGGACGGCCAGAAGGTCGAACTTGGCCAGGAAATCACCTACACCATCACCGTGACCAACGACGGTAACGTTCCTTACTACAATGTGAAGGTAGACGACGACCTGACCAACATGCACGAGAACATTGAAGTGCTGGCGGTCAAAGAAACCAAGACCTTCACGACCACCTACACCGTGACCAGCAACGATATCCTTCGCGGTACCGTGATGAACAGCGTCACCGCCAAGGGTGATGAAGTGATCGATCCCAAGAACCCCGATAAGCCTGTGGTGCCCGATGGTGTGGACGAAGTCACCGACTTGACCGGCGACATTGACACCACCCTGACGGTGACCAAGACCTCCGACGTGAAGGAAGAGGCTACCGTGGATCAGGAGATCACCTACACCATTACGGTGACCAACAACGGTAATGTGCCTTACCACGGCATTGCTGTGGAGGATACCATGGAGCTGGCTCGTCAGACCAAGAAGGTGGACATCCTCACCAGCCCCGACTACGTTGTGGTCTATTCCAGCGCCTCCGGCTCGCTGTACGCCTACATCAGTACGTTGGACGTGGGCGCAACGGTAACCGTCAAGGCTACCTACACCGTGACTACCGAGGACATCCAGCTGGGTCACTTGACCAACTATGCTACGGCCAAGGGTCAGCCCATCGATGATCCCAAGGGCGGCACCAAGACCCCCGAAGGCAGCGCATCCCACACCGATGAAACCAGCTCGGTAAGCACCAAGCTGACCGTGACCAAGACCTCCGATAAGGCAGGCACGCAGGTCAAGCTGGGCGATCTCATCACCTACACCATCACCGTGAAGAACGATGGCAACACCGACTACACGGGCGTGAAGGTTGTGGACGAGCTGGAAGGCCTGACGATTCTGGATGGCGAAGGCTACACCGTCAGCGGCAACACCGCTGTCATCGGTAACCTGGCCATGGGCGCAGAAGTGACCATCAAGGCAACCTACACCGTGACCAGCGACGACGTGCTGGCCGGCAAGGTGCACAACGAGGCCACTGCTACGGCTGATCCCATCAAGGATCCCAAGAACCCTGACGTGCCCAAGATTCCCGAAGGCACCGACGGTCAGACCGATGAGACGGTCGACGTTGACACCACCCTGACGGTTGAAAAGACCTCCAACAAGACCGGCACGCAGGTTAACGTGGGCGAGTTCATCAACTACACCATCACCGTGAAGAACGACGGTAACGTTCCTTACTACAATGTGAAGGTGGACGATGATCTGACCAACCTGCACGATACCATCGAAGTGCTGGCGGTTGGCGAGACCAAGACCTTCACGACCAGCTACAGGGTGACCAGCAATGACATCCTGACCGGCTCCGTGCTGAACAGTGTCACTGCCAAGGCCGACGATGTGATTGATCCCAAGAACCCCGAAACGCCTAAGACTCCCGAAGGCACCGCTCAGGTGACCGACGAGACGGCTGACGTTGACACCACCCTGACGGTTGCGAAGACCTCCAACAGCGATGGCAAGCAGGTCAAGCTGGGTCAGGAAATCACCTACACCATCACCGTGACCAACGACGGCAACGTTCCTTACTACAATGTGGTTGTGGTTGATCCTCTGACCGGCCTGCAGAAAGTCATTAAAGAACTGAAGGTCAGCGCAACCGAGACCTTCACCACCACCTACATTGTGACCAGCGACGACATCCTGAACGGCTATGTGCTGAACAGCGTCACCGCTGCAGGCGATCCCGTCAACGATCCTAAGAACCCTGAGACGCCCAAGACGCCCGAAGGCAAGGACAGTGTCACCGATGAGACCGAGGATGTTGATCCTACCCTCACCGTGAAGAAGACCTCCGACAAGAGCGGCACGGAAGTCTCCGTGGGTGACCTCATCACCTACACCATCACCGTGACCAACGACGGCAACGTGCCTTACACCAATGTGAAGGTCGTTGACATCATGGAAATCCTGGACGGCCTGGACCGCGCTGTGACCATCACCAAGGTGGAAGGCGCTGAGTACACCGTCTCCGGTACCACCGTGACCATCGCTGGCCTGGATGTGGATGCTACGGCAACCATCACGGCAACCTACGTTGTCACCGTGGACGATATCCGCGTGGGTAACGTAACCAACAACGTGACGGCCAAGGGCGATAACATCCCCGACCCGAAGGATCCCAAGAATCCCAAGACACCCGAAGGCGAAAACACCCACACCGATGAAACCGATGATCTGGACGTGTCCATGACCGTGGTGAAGACCTCCGATAAGGCCGGCACGGTTTCTCTGGGTGAAGTCATTACCTACACCATCACCGTAACCAACACCGGTAACACCTACTACAAGGATGTGAAGGTGACGGATGCTCTGGAAGGCTTGACCATCCTGGATGGCGAAGGCTACACCGTGTCCGATAACGGACATGCCGCTACGATTGACCGCCTGGAGAAGGACGGCGTTGTGGTAATCACCGCAACGTACACCGTGACCAGCGACGACATCAAGGCCGGCAGCGTGCGCAACGTGGCTACGGCTGAGGGCGAGAACATCCCCGATCCCAAGAATCCCGATACTCCCAAGACTCCCGAGGGCGAAGGCGAGACCGAGAACGAAGCCGAAGACCTCGATACGACCCTGACGGTTACCAAGACTTCCGACTCCGGCGATCACCGCGTGCGGAAGGGCGAAACCATCACCTACACCATCACCGTGAAGAACGATGGTAACACGCCTTACACCAACGTGGAGGTCTTTGACGATCTGGACGGCGTTAAGATTCTGCCCGGCAAGGATTACGATGCGGACGGCGATACTGCGAACATCCCCGTCCTGGCTGTGGGTCAGACGGTGACCATCACTGCAACCTACACCGTGACAGAGGAAGATCTGCCCCAGGCATTCATCCATAACACGGTGGAGGCCGAAGGCGACGCCATCGAAAATCCCAAGACCGGCGAACCTCAGGCGCCTAACGGCGAGGCTGAGGTCACCAACGAACTGGGCATCGATGTGAACGTAACGGTTCACTGGGACGACGGCGATCAGTATTACCGTCCTGCCACTCCTCTGACCCTGCAGCTCATCGGCAATAACGGCGAAGTTATTTCCGAGATGGATGTTGATCCTCGCAGCATGGGCAAGGAAGGCACCTTCACCTTCGAGGCAATGCCGATTGTAGACAAGAACGGTGACACCATCACCTACTCTGTGTACGAGCCCGTAGCACCCGGCAACGGCCGCTACGACGTCACCTACAACGGCCTTGAGGTAACCAACACCGCTTACGTCACCGTGTCCTTCGTGAACTGGAACGGTACAGTACTGAAGCGCGATCGCATGCGCATCGGTGAATCTACCACCGCACCTGCCAACCCGATCCGTGTGGGCTATCGCTTCACTCGCTGGGATGGCGGCAGCTGGACCAACGTAACCCGCGACCAGATCATCTGCGCAACGTATCAGTCCGCATATGACAGCCGCGTGGCTCCTAGCGTGCCTGCTGCATGCGGTACGATTACCAACGTGGGCGACTGCTTCGACTAATGGACGCAACCCCGGCAGGGTGGGGCAACCTGCCCTGCCGGGTGAAGAACGCACACCGACCTGAGATCACGAAGAGGTGACGATCATGATGAAAAAAATTCTTGCGCTTCTGCTGGCAATGATGCTCACACTGAGCTGCACCGCAGTCTTCGCGGAAGAAGGATCTGAAAGCGCGTCCTGGTCGCTGACAGTCACAGTCAATGACGCCAATGGCGATCCCATTAGCGGCGCACAGGTGACCATCAAGGATCAGAACGGCAAGGAAAGCTTGTCCACGGCGGCAGACGCAAGCGGCGTGGTGAAAACCACCCTGGCTGGCGGCGTGTATACCGTCCGTGCAACCAACGACAATAACTACTCCACCAAGGAGACCATCGAACTGGCAGAAGACACCGAGCTGACCCTGACGGTGCGGGAACTTGTTCCCGGCAGCGAGGTCACTGTGGGCACGGTATCCCGCCCCACCGGCTACTTCTCCACGGAGCTGTTCTCCAATAACACTTCCGATATCGACGTGCGTGCCCTGCTTCACGGCTACAGCACCGTGGCGATCACGGAAGACGCAAGCTACGCCATCGACGAATCTGTGGTGACGCTTCTCACCGCCGCAGAGGACGACCTTGGCAACAAGATGTATCAGTTCCAGGTGAAAGAGGGCCTGACCTACAACGACGGCACCCCCATCACCGCCAAGGATTATGTCTTCAGTATCCTCATGCAGGCCAGCAAGCAGATGAAGGACATCGGCGGCCAGACCAATGTGTACTGGCAGGTGCTGGGCTATGACGATTACAACAGCGGCGACCGCAATTATCTTTCCGGTCTGCGCCTGCTGGACGACATGACCTTCTCCATTAACCTCCGCACGGATGCACTGCCTTACTACTACGAGCTCATGCTTGTCAACGTCACGCCTTATCCCATCAGCGAGATTGCTCCTGGATGCGACGTGGCTGACGACGGCAATGGCGCTTACATCACCGGCGAGTTCACTTCGGAGCTCCTGCAGGAGACCATGCTGAACCCTGAGACCGGCTACAGCAGCCATCCCAAGGTAACCTCCGGCCCCTATCAGCTGGAGAGCTACGATGCTGCTACCGGCACCGTGGTGATGAAGGCAAACACCAATTACCAGGGCAACTACGCCGGACAGCGTCCCCTGATTGAGACGGTGACCCTGGTGGAAACCACCAACGATCAGGCATTGGCTCAGCTGGAAGACGGCACGCTGGACATCGTGAACAAGATCACGGACAGCACCGTGATTGACGGCGCCAGCGAGAAGGTTGCCAGCGGCGACCTGCAGGAAGCTAGCTACCTGCGCACCGGCCTGGGCTTCATTTCCTTCGCCTGCGAGCAGGGTCCCACCAGCAGTGAGGGTGTCCGTCAGGCCATCAGCTACTGCCTGGATCAGGATACCTTCGTAACCGAGTTCACCGGCACCTACGGCAAGGCTGTTTACAGCTGGTACGGCCTGGGTCAGTGGATGGCTACCGAGTATCTGGACAGCATGGATAAGAAGGTCACCACCTACGATTATGACCTGACCAAGGCTGCCAAGGCACTGGAGAAGGCCGGCTACATCTACAACGAGAAGGGTCAGCGCTTCGATCCTGAGAAGGATACCGTGCGTTATCGCGCCCTGGAAGGCACCACCCTGGCTGCCTACGAAGCCGAGGAGAACCCGGTAGTGAAGACCATCACCGCAGGCGGTAAAACCTTGCTGCCTCTGCAGATTCGCTTTGCTAAGGTGACCAACAACCGCATGTGCGAGCTCATCGAGCAGATGCTCCTGCCCAACATGCAGTCCGTTGGCTTCGATGTGTCTGTGGAAGAGATGTCTTATTCCGAGATGCTCGCCCAGTACTATCGTGACGAGACCCGCACCTGCAACATGTTCGCACTGGCCACCAACTTCACCTACGTGTTCGATGTTACCAACACCTGGCGCCCCGGTGAAGCATATCAGGGTCATGTGAACACCACCGGCTATGAGAGCTCCGATATGTTCTCCGTGGCCAACGCCCTGCGCAACACTGAGCCCGGCGACACCGCCACCTATGTGAAGCGCTGGCTGACGCTGATGCGTGCCTTCAGCAAGCGCCTGCCTGCTATCCCGCTGTACTCCAACACGTACTATGACTTCTATGCCAGCAACGTGCACGGGTACGAGCCCAACAGCAACTGGTCCTGGAGCGCCGCAATCCTCTACACCTACGTAGACGATGCCGCCGCCACCGCAACGGATATCCAGTAAAACCTATTTCCCCCGCAAACACGGCCTGGGCTGTGAATGCGGGGGATTTTTTGCGCTTGCGGGGCGACTCGGCATCCTCCCTCATTGACGCCCCATGCGCCGCCTGATATAATAAACTGGGCGGTTGTGCGAGATGCACCGCCTGAAGCATAAAAATTCACGTATGTGTTCAATATGGAGGCTGCAATGGTCGGTTTGATTGGTGCAATGGCAGTGGAAGTGGAAAATCTGCTGGGACAGATGACGGAAAAGCAGGAGAAGAAGATCGGCATGGATGTCTTCACGTCCGGCAAACTCTTCGGACAGGATGCTGTGCTGGCTGTGTGCGGCCCGGGCAAGATCAATGCGGCACTGTGCGCCCAGAGCATGATTGCCGCCTATCATCCTGAATGGGTGCTGAACCTGGGCGTGGCAGGCGCCGGCGATGAAACCGTGTCCATCGGCGACATGGTAATTGCCTCCTGCGCCGTGCAGCATGATATGGATACTTCTCCCCTGGGAGACCCGGTGGGCTATGTGAGCAAGGTCGGCCTGGTGGAGTTCCCCTGCGATGAAAAGCTGCGTCAGCAGTTGCTGGCCGCCGCTCAGCAGGTAGAAGACATGAAGGTGCAGGAAGGCGTCATTGCGACGGGAGATCAGTTCATCTGCGATGGTGAAACCCGCAAGCGCATTCATGACCTGTTCAATGCCAAGGCAGTAGAGATGGAAGGCGCCGCTGTGGCCCATGCCTGCTATGTAAACGGCGTGGCCTGCGGTGTGCTCCGCTCCATTTCTGACCAGGCCAACGGTCAGTCCACCATGGATTACCCGACCTTCACCAAGCTGGCGGCAAGCCACTCGGAGCAGGTGGTGGAGCATCTTCTGCGGAGCATGGCAAAATGAGCAAGACGGTACTTGTAACAGGCGCGTCTTCCGGCCTGGGACTGCACACCGCGCAGGCTCTGCGGGATGCCGGCTGGACGGTGATTGCCGGGGCGCGTTCCTTTCAGAAGGGCGAGAAGGACGGCATGCATTGCCTTCCGCTGGATGTGACGGACGATCAGTCGGTGCTTGATTTCGTGGCGGAAGCAAGGAAAATCTCCCCGAGAATTGATGCCCTGGTGCAGTGCGCCGGCATTCTGGTGCTGGGCTCCTGCGAAGAAACGTCCTTGGAGGAATATCAGCGGGTGATGAACACCAACTTCATGGGCATGGTGCGGATGAATCACGCCGTGCTGCCCGTGATGCGCGCCCAAAAAGAAGGCCGTATTGTCATGTTCTCTTCCATCAACGGTCTGCTGGGCGTGCCTTTCCAGAGCGCCTACACGGCGGCCAAGCATGCCGTAGAGGGCTATGCCGAGTGCCTCATGATGGAGACCCATGGCATGGGCATTCAGGTGTGCCTGGTGGAGCCGGGTGACCATCGCTCCGGCAGTAGCGCCTACCGCGCGCACGCCAAGGCGGCCAACGATGCATCGCCTTATCAGGATCGGTATGTGTCCACCTGCAAGGTCATTCACCGGGATGAAACCGGCGGATCGGATCCAGATACGCTGGGACGCAAGGTTGCCAAAGCCCTTGCACGGAAACATCTGCCCTTCCGTCTCCGCGTCGCGAAGCCCGATCAGCATCTGGCTGTCTGGCTCCACGATGTGCTTCTCCCCGGCCTGAACGGGAAGATTCTCCGGGATTATTATTACGGGAAATCTGACCGGTAATCTGCCCCAAAAGCCCCAGCATGCGCAAGATTGTACATTAGTCAATGATGTGAGACCGGAAAAAG
>CAVBFK010000120.1:0-7686 GCA_963594395.1 Lachnospiraceae bacterium | reverse complement strand
GGCGATAATGCCGTTGCTGGTCAAGGTTGCGCCGGACACGGTGTCCACGTTCAGACTGTTCTTCTCAACGATTTCGCCGGGCACGGTAGCCACAGCAGGATCGCTGACGCCTGCATCGTCGCCGTTGCTGGTCACTTCCACCGCAACGATTTCCTTTGCGTCATTCAGTGTTACAGAAACTTCAATGGAACCTGTACCGTTCTTGCCGTCGCCGGAGCCGGAATAGGTCTCGTCTGCAAAGGCAGGCACGACCATCATGGTGGCCAGCATGCAGGCAGCAAGGATCATAGACAGAACCTTCTTCATGGTAACTCCCTTTCTCCCATTGATTGGGATTTTTTTAACGATAAGATTATAACAGAATCTGAGGGGAAATTCAACGAAATGCCAAAGGAAACATAAGAGAACCTCCCGAAATCCTCACTTTTCCGGCAAGGTGGCGGTGCTCTTCAGCCTGCGATCCAGCCGCTGTTCCACAAAGCTCCTCAGGAGCGTGAAGGGCGCGTAGCAATCCGGCGTGTTGACCCAGGAGGAGGTCCCCTTCTGCAGCATGGTGCGCATCCAGCGTGCCTGTTCGGCGGCAACGGCGGGCTGTCCCGGGTGCCGGCAATCTCTGCACACAAGGCCGCCTTCCGAGGCGTCAAAGTACACCTGCTCCGTGTCGGTCAGGGGCTTTTGACACAGGGTGCAGTGATCCAGCATGGGGCGGAAACCTTCGCTGGCGGCATAGTGGAGCAGAAAGCCCGACAGCAGGGGCTTCCATTCCTGATCGGAAAAGGTGAGCCGGCTCAGTGTGTGCAATAGCAGCATGAACAGCTCCTGATCCGCCACCCCCGGCTGGGACGCCGCTTCGGCCAGATTCAGCAGGTACACCCCGCAGCTCAGCCGGTCAAAGTCTGCCCGCAGAGGGTAAAACGTTTCAATCAGCGAGGCCGACACCACGGAAATGCGGCCGTTCTTGGTGTACAGCTCATAGTCCCCCAGGGCGAAAAGATCGCTGGCATTGAGCAGCGGCGACCGGGGACGGCGGCACCCCCGCGCCACGGCTTCAATGCGCCCGCGGGTGGGGCTCAGGAGGGTCAGCATCCGATCGTTCTCCTTGTAGTTGGCGTAGCGCAGAACAATGGCGGTTTGCTCGGTTTGGATCATGATGAGGACCTCCTTTCAGGGAACGTGCTTAGGTTTCTTTGAACAATATCTGCAGGTCATTCTGCCGCTGGTGCAAAATGCGGACGACTGTCATTTTTCCGTCGCTACAGAGGTAGAAGATGCAGTAATGCTCGCAGAGCGAGTAACGATATTCGGTGTGAATCGAAAGGAGCGCGTCCAGCGGGCGTCCCCTTTCCGGGAAAGACGTCAGTGACAAAATGCTCTCTTTCAGCAGATGGATGATTCTTGCGGCGGTGGTGGAATTGCATAATTCTACGGCAATGTACTGCCGGATTTGAACAAGATCCTGGCGTGCCGCTTTGGATACGATGATCTCCACGGTTAATCCTCCAGGCCGGCGAAGGCTTCATCCAATGTTAATGCACCCTCGTTTTGGATGGATTCAATGCCTTTGGAAAGCTCGGCCAGCAGTTTCACGGTGGCCTGGAGCTTCTCATATTCTGTCAGAGATTGTACGACATACTTGCCCCGGCCGTTTTTGGTCAGATAAACGGTGGAACCGTTATCACAGTTGCGCAGAACCTCACTGTAGTTCTTCAAATCGGAAATGGGAACAATGTTGGTCATAGAAATCCCTCCTTCCGACAAAAGTATACCAGAATCAACCGAGCAATTCAACCCAAGATATCACCCAAAGAAAAGCGGCACCGCAAAAAACACACCCGCCCCATGTTTCAGGGACGGGTGTGCTTATGTTATCTTAGGAGATTACTTGCTTGCATACTCAGCAGCGGAAGTGCCAGCAATGCGGCCGAACACCACGATGTCGGTCACAGCGGTGCCGCCCAGACGGTTTGCACCGTGCACGCCGCCGGTCACCTCACCGGCTGCGAACAGGCCGGGGATCACGTTGCCGTTGGTGTCCAGCACCTCAGCAGAGGTGTTGATCTTCAGGCCGCCCATGGTGTGATGGATGCCTGCAGACACCTTGATGGCGTAGTAAGGAGCGGTGTTCAGCTGGTTGGCGAAGCTGGTACGGCCGTAGTCGGGGTCGTTCTTGGCCTCAACGTAGCTGTTCCAGGTGTTCATGGTCTCAGCAAAGGTGGTAGCGTCTACGCCGATGGCCTCAGCCAGCTCTTCGTAGGTGCTGCCGGTGAAGGTGTAGCCCTTCTTGATGTAGCCCTGGATGACGTTGGAAGCATCTGCCATGGCCTGGTCAACGATCAGCCAGCTGTAGGAGCCGGTCTGAGCGATTTCAGCGGCAGACACCACGTCACGGGTGCCCACTTCGTCGATGAAGCGCTTGCCTTCGGCATTGACCAGGATAGCACCGTCGCCGCGGAGGCCTTCGGTGATCAGGGCAGCGGTATCATACTGCACGGTGGGGTGAATCTGAATCTGGTCCATGTCCACGGTGTCAGCGCCGATGGCGGTGGCCATCACAATGCCCTGACCCTGAGCGCCTGCGGCGTTGGTGGTCATGAAGCCAGCCAGTTCAGGCTTGTACTGCTCAACCATTTCGCTGTTGGCACCGAAACCGCCGGTAGCCAGCAGAACGGACTTGGCATTCACGGTCACGGTTTCGCCGTTTGCACCGGTGGCAACCACGCCCACAGCGGCGCCGTCCTGGGTCAGGATGGTGTTGGCCAGGGTGCTGGTCAGCAGGGTGATGTTCTCATACTCGTTCACATTCTGCTCCAGCAGGGGCACGATGTAAGCGCCCACGGAGAGCACCTTGCCGTTTTCGTCCACAGGGCGATGGATACGCTTCACGGAAGCACCGCCGGCGGCACCAACGCTGCTCAGGTCGATGCCCACGGTCTTCAGCCAGTCAATGGCATCAGCGCTGTTCTCGCACAGGGTCTTCACCAGGTCGATGTTGTTCACGCCGTAGCCGCCGATCATGGTGTCCAGCTCCATCAGCTCCACAGAGTCGAAGTAGCCTTCGGGATTGGCCTGATAGGCTTCCCACTGGGCGGTCACGGTTTCTGCCAGAGCGGTGATGTCGGCATTGTCGGCATACTTCTCAGCGGCATTCTTCAGGGTCTTTTCCACACCGGCGCTCTCGTCGAAGGTGTTCTCGTCCTGAGCGGCGGTCTTGGCAGCGTTCATGCCGCCGGTAGCGCGGACGGAGTTACCGCCCACGATGGACTGGCCTTCCACCAGTACAACGCTCTTGCCGGCCTGTGCTGCCGTGATGGCAGCCACCATGCCAGCGCCGCCGGCACCAACGATGACCACATCGGCGTCATAGGTGGCGTCCTCAGCGGTTTCATTGGAAGCAACCGCGGTCTTGTAAGCCTCGGGATCCACACCGGCGGCCGTCAGAGCAGCCTCGGCAGCGGCCTTCAGACCGTCAGAGGAATAGGTTGCGCCGGACACGCCGTCCACCGCAATGCTGTTGTTGGCAACGATCTCGGCGGGCAGGCTTTCAATGGCCTTGGAGCCGATGCCGGCAGTCTCACTGTCGCCGGTGGCCTGTACGTCGGTGATCACACCGTCGGTCAGGGTCAGGGTGACGGTAATGTCGCCGCCGAAGCCCTTCGAGGTGCCCTCAAAGGTGCCGCTGACGCCTTCTGCCACAGCGGGAACCATGGTCAAAACCATCATGGCAGACAGGAGCAGCGCCAGAAAACGCTTCTTCATGTTCATGACCTCCTAAAAGGTTTTTCGCTGAATTTTTCAGCCCGTGTATTATAGCATAAATCGCATCACTTTGCTATACTTTTCGATAAAGTTTTGTCATTTCTGTGCTTCCTTTTGCATTTTCCTGGTCATAATCCCGGTGCATCGGGCGCTTGACAAACATTCAAGAACCCGTTACCATGCGAAGATGAAGAGTTTCCATCATTTTTCGGAGGCATGAAACGATGAGCGTAACGGTATCCGATCTGATGAAACTGCCGTCCCTTCGGCAGGCCAAGGTCATCGGCGGTGCAGGCGGCATGCACAATGTGGTCGCCTCCATTTCGGTGCTGGAGTCGGTCGATCCCCAGGCGCTGGTGAATGAAGTCTTCCCCGATGCAAAGTTCAACGGCGGCGAGCTGGTGATCACGGGCTTCCTCAACTGCCTGAACGATGTGGATCTGCAGTGCGCCAACGTGCTTCGCCTTATCGAGGGCGGCGAGACCGGCCTGGTCATCTACTACGTGGGCGTCTATCTGCCCAAGGTGGATCAGCGGCTGATTGACATGGCCAACGCCCATGATTTTGTGCTCATTACCATGCCGGAAAAGCAGAGGAATCTCCGCTACAGCGACCTCATTATCGATGTTACGGAGTGCATTTACCGCGACCGGACGGCGGCTGTGTCCCTGGTGTCGGACATTCTGGCACGCATGTCCTCTGCGCCCCATCATCAGCAGACGGTGAGCACGGCATTGCAGATGCTCAGCACAGAGCTGAACTGTTCGGTGGCGCTGTGTACCCATGAGCGCAAGATTCTTAACCTGGCTACCTGGCCCAGAGGCATCGAGGATACCCTGCGCGGCGGCATCGAAAAATGCAGTCTGCCGGCGGGCAACCTGCATGCCCCCTGCCCTTTCCTCCCGGATGCCACCATGGATCAACTGCTCATCCGTTCCGACACGGCACAGCCCCTGTACCTTCTGCTGGTGAAGGAAGGCCAGCCCCTGAGCCAGGTGATGACCGAGCAGGCCACGGACGTGACCCGTATCTGCGTGAACATCTGGGGACGGGAGCAGGGAAGCATCGCCATTCACGAGCTGATTCGGGCCATTCTGCAGGATGAGCCGCTGAAGATGCGCCGCCTTGCAGAAATTTTTCACATCGATATTGCCGCCATTCACGAGCTGTGGATGCTCTGCGGGGTGCCTAACCTTGCCCCGGTTGAGGCGCAGATGCCCCACTACCTGAACCTTGCCAGGCAGTGCACGGAGATTGTCTTTGGCGCAGTGTATGAGAATCACCCCTTAATGTTTCTCAAACCGCCGAAATCGTTGCATGAGAAGCAAGCTGTGATGGAGGAAATCCTGCAAACTGCCCGGAAGGAGAACCCGGACGCGGTGGTGGTTTGCTGCGGCCAATTGGCCACTACGACAAATTGCCGCAACGCTTATCTCCTGGTGCAGGAAAATTTGGAGGATGCGAAGCGTATCTACCCCAAGCGAAGCATCTTCTACTTGGGTGAATTGGAATTTGCCGCGGAATGCCGCCGGCAGATCAGCGCAGGAGAGGCCACGGCGCTGCAGCTGGCCAACCTGCAGATTGACCGCGAGTACCCGGAGCTGATTGAAACCGTCTGCGCGTATCTCCTGGACTGCGGCAGCAGCGTGACCCAAACGGCGCAGCAGCTTTTTCTGCATAAGAATACGATTAAGTATCGCCTGCAAAGGGTGTCGGATCTGCTGGGCTACCGCCCGGACAAAATGCCCGAGAGCATGAACCTCTACCGAAGCGCGGCCATTTACCGTCTGCTGAATCATTGAAAAATAGAAACGGCATCCCTCGCCTTTGTCCTTTTGGACAATGAGCGGGGGATTTTTTCTGCCCATGCGACAGTATTCTTTACATCACTAAAGTGATATACTTGCCGCATTCTCCATGAAAGAGGTGGCTTCTTGTGAGTGAAAACAACAACAGCTACAAGGTAGACGAATCCAAGCGCCAGAGCTGGCTGTCCATCGCGGCCGTTTGGGCGGGCGGCATGATTTGCGTCCCCTGCCTGATGATCGGCGGCGTGCTGGCCAGCGGCGGACTGAGCCTGGCAGAGATGATCCTCTCCATCCTCATCGGTTACGGCCTCATTTGCTTGTACATGATCTTTATCGGCATGCAGGCCTGCGACACGGGTCTTCCCGTTTCTGTCATGGCATCCGGTGCCCTGGGCGAGAAGGGCGCCCGCTATATTATCAGCCTGCTGTTGGCCATTGCCTGCGTGGGCTGGTTCGGCATTCAGTCCGCTACCTGCGGCAGTGCCTTTGCCAACATGATTTGCAGCATGCTGGGCATGGAAACCTCGGATACGTTCGTGGCCATCAGCTCTATCATTTGGGGCGTGATTATGCTGGTCACGGCCTGTGTGGGCTTCAAGGGCCTGAAGTGGCTGAACTACATCGCTGTTCCCTTGCTGGTCATTGTTTGCCTCTACGGCCTCATTGCCGGCATCGTGACCAACGACGGCGGCGCCAAGATTGCCAGCTATGCCCCCGAAGCTTCTCAGGGCATGGTGTACGGCATCTCCATGGTGGTGGCTTCCTTCGCCCTGGGCGGCGTTATTTCCGCTGACTACTGCCGCTTTGCCAAGAGCCGCGGCGATGTGGTGAAGTCCTCCATCGTGGGCGTGATTCCTGCCGGCCTGTTCATGCTTTTGACCGGTGCCCTGATGAGCATCGTTACCGGCGAATATGACATCTCCACCATCCTGTCCAACCTGGGCGTGCCCTTCATCGGCCTGGTGGCACTGGTGCTGGCAACCTGGACCACCAACGTGACCAACGCGTACTCCGGCGGCCTGGCACTGAGCAATCTGCTGGGTCTGAGCGAGGACAAGTTCAAAGTCACCACGGGCATTGCAGGCGGCATCGGCACCCTGCTGGCCGCTTTCGGTCTGCTGAATGCTTTCCAGGGCTTCCTGTCCCTGATGTCCGCCCTGATTCCCCCGCTGGCCGGTGTGCTTATCGCCGCTTACTGGATTGAGGGCCGCGGCAAGAAGGAGAACTTCCGCATCCGCAAGGGCTTCTCTGCCCCCGGCATCATCGCCTTCGTGGTGGGCGCTATCTTCGCCTGCATCACCGGCGGTACCTTCGCTAACTTCCCCGACCTGGTGGCGGCTCTGCCTTTCCTGAACACCCCCTTCTTCGTGGGTCCTGTGAACGGCATTGTGGTGTCCCTGGTGCTGTACGTGATTCTGGCCAAGGTTATGCCAAGCAAGAAGAACGCATAAATCATAGGATGAAACCTGCGGGAAGACATTTTCCAAGGCGTCTTCCCGCGCTTGCACGCAAACAGACGGTTATTCGTTATAAGAAAGAAGGCAAATGTTATGCGCAAAATCGGAATTCCCGAGATTGAAGACATCGCTACCGGCGCGGCGCTCCTGGGCGCAGGCGGCGGCGGTGATCCCTATGTTGGTAAACTGGTGGCCATTGGTGCCGTGCAGGAGTGCGGCCCTGTGACCCTGCTGGAGCCTGATGAAGTTCCCGATGATGCCCTCATTGTCCCCATCGCCATGATGGGCGCCCCGACCGTGCTGGCAGAGAAGGCCATCGGCGGCACGGAGTACAAGAAGCTCTTCGACATGGTGTCCCGCTTCTTCGGCAAGGAAATCTACGCCTTTATGCCCATTGAGGCAGGCGGCGTCAACTCCATGCTGCCCATTGCGGCGGCGGCGCGCCTGAATATGCCCCTGGTGGACGTGGACGGCATGGGTCGTGCCTTCCCTGAACTGCAGATGGTGACCTTTACCATCGGCGGCATGAAGGCTACCCCTATGGCGCTGGTCGATGAGAAGGGCAACAGCTGCATCTTTGAAACCATCACCAACAAGTGGACAGAGGAACTGGCCCGTGCCGTGACCATGAGCTACGGCGCATCCGTTTCCGTGTCCCTGTATCC
>CAVBFK010000119.1:0-13016 GCA_963594395.1 Lachnospiraceae bacterium | reverse complement strand
GAACTCAATCGCCTTTTTCTATCCCCACAGTCTCACATCTATTGTAACGCTACACCCTTTTTGAATCTGTAAGGCACGTCAGCTTTCTTTTTTTCATGTGAAATGGTATAATAAAAAGCGACTCAGTATTTTCGGGATGCACGTTTGATCGACGCATTGTCCCCCAAGGAGGAAACCCATGAAGCGCATTCTTTGCCTTTTGTTAACCCTGATGCTGGTCTTGTCGGCGTCTGTCACTGCGCTGGCGGACATGCCCAAGGATATTGTAACCATCCCTTATGACGAACTGCCGGAGACGATTGACGGACAGCATCACTTCTTGCTGCTGTGCGTGGACCAGTGGCACGGCAAGGTCGGCAATCTGGGCAACACGGACGGCATTGTGCTGGTGACGCTGGATACCCGCGCCCACCGCGTCATGCTGACTTCCTTTATTCGCGATGCACTGGTAGTTCGCCCGGACGGTCACATCGGCCGGATTAACTACATTGCCAAGAATTACAGCCCGGAAGATCTGTGCGAGGTCATCAGCACCCACATTGGTGTGAAGATTGAGAAGTACATCCTCTTCGACTTCAGCCAGATTCAGTCCATTATCGACTTCCTCGGCGGCGTGGACATTACCGTAACGTCTGAAGAGGCAAGCTACCTGAAGCGCTATGCCATCAGCTCCACGTCGACTACGCCGTCCATGGCGGGCGCAGGCACGTACCGTTTCGGCGGACACGCGGCCGTCATTTACATGCGTATCCGCAAGGCCGGCGGCGGCGGCGACTTCATGCGTACCCAGCGCGTTCGCACCGTGCTGTCTACCCTGGCAGACCAATGTCGCGAAATCAGCTGGGAAGACGCGCTGGCCTTGGTGGACAACGTCATGGCCAACACAACCATGACCAACATGAACCTGGAAGAAATGCAGCAGGCCGCATCCTACGCCTATGATCTGCGCAGCTGCACGGTGGAAGAGCTCCGCATCCCCATTGACGGTGCCGCTACGCCCATCAACTATGCCGGCATGGCTGTGCAGGAGATTGACTGGGAAGCCTGCCGCGAAGCCATGCAGGATTATCTGCAGAGCAGCTTCCTGGTGCTGGATGATGAAGACGACTAACGGTAAAACGAGGATAAACAGATGAAATGTCCCCAATGCGGTAAATGGAACCGCGCATCCTTCCCGACCTGCCAGTACTGCGGTGCGGAACTGCCCCAGGAGGAAAAGCAGGAAGAACCCAGCTGGCGCGCCACCCTGAAGGACGACCAGCGCGGCAAAGCCTACATCCGTGTGGATGAGGAAGGCAATGCGGAAACTGCCCCTGACCGCCGTGATGTGCTGGCTAACGAAATGTCAGAACTGAAGGTGCGCAAGGCGGAAGGCCGTGAAAAGCAGCGTCAGCTCCGTGCAGAAAGTGCCAAGCGCGGCTCCGCGCCTTCCGGCATGACGGTTCGAAGCAACACCACCCACGACGATTTCTGGCAGATTGCAGACGATCCCAAGGCCACGGTTCGCATCCATCGTCAAGGCGGCACGGAAGATCCTGACCGATTCTCTGCTACCCAGACCCATCGCATTACGCCGGTGGGCAATGATCTCGCAGGCGGCCGCTCCTATGATCCCATGTGGGGGGATGAGGACGAGTTCGTTGGTACGCATCAGATGCCGCCTCTGCAGGCGACCCGTAGCTTTACGGCCAAGCTCCCCAACCGCCGCCGGGGCACGCGGCATTTGATCCGCGCGCTGACGATTATCCTCATTGTGGGTCTGGCAGGCCTGGCAGGTTTCTTCGGCTATCACTTCTTCAAGGATCGGCAGGATGCCATCAAGGAGCAGAACGCCGCCACGGTGGTTGCCTCCATGAAGAACGATTTGGCTGCGCATACCATTATGATCCCCGGCGAAGACGGCACGCAGATCTACATCCGTGAACTGCATACGTCGTACATCGTCACCGGCGGTTTTGCCACGGTGGAAATCGAGGATCATACCTGGTACGATGATAAGACAGATTACTTGGATGAAACCATGGAGGTTACCTTAACGCCCTTTGTGAAGACGACCTCCGGACAGCAGGAACCCTTGGATCCTATCACCTACGAGATTGAAATTCCTTTGTCTCCCATTGAGCTGGTAACGCCCGATGCCAACCGTGTTGAGGTGTCTTCCTCCATGTATACCATGGAGTTTACCGTGCGTCCCGGCTCTACGGTAACCATCAACGGCGTTGACTGTTCCGATACGGTGAACTCCGATACGGGCTCCCTTTCCTACAATGCTACGGTTCAGCCCCAGGGCGATAACCTGTTCACCATCGTGTGCCGAAGTCAGTATTGCCGCGAGAACACCATGCAGGTGGTGCTCTACCGCGAAAAGCAGGAGATTCCGCTGGACCTTGCGGCAGATACGTACACGTCTACCAGCTCCAGCTACATGCTGGTTTCTGCCACCACCATGCCCGGCGCAGATATCGAAGTTTCTTCCCCCTACCGTGACTTGAACATCACCGAGCTGGACACCACGGGTGCTTTCAGCTTCTACGCGATCTTTGAGCAGATCGGCAACAATACCATCACCATCACGGCCTCCATGGAGGGCAAGAAGTCTTCGGTCATCAACTACACCGTGTATTATGTGCCGCCGGCCAGCACCTACACTACCAAGGCGTGGGCCATGGACTCCACCAACTACAATGAGCTGCTGAATAACATGGCCGTCCGTGCCGCCAATAACCAGGTGTACGTGATTAAGGGCAAGGTGCAATACTCGGTCAGCGATAAGCCGCAAATGGTGGTCATTAACACCAGCGACGACGGATTGAGTCAGCCGGTGCTGGTGCAGAACTACTCCAAAACCACCTGGGTTGTCGGCGAGACCTATGAAATCTACGCCGATGCCTACAGCACCTACAACAGCATGCCGTGGCTCTATGCCCGCTACACTTACCAACGATAAGGAGAAATGCATGAACCCTTGCGATCTGCTGATTATCGGCTCCGGCCCTGCGGCCTACAGTTGTGCCATCACGGCGCGGAAGCGTGACTTGAACGTCACCGTGGCAGGCGCCTCCTCAACGGATACCTGGCTCTGGCGTGCCGACTGCATCGCCAATTACCCGGGTCTGCCGAACATTTCCGGCCGCGAGTTGCTGGAGAAATTTCACCAGCAGGCTCTTGATGCCGGGGCAGATTTCATGCACGGCGTGGCACGTCAGGTTCAGCCCTTGGGGGACGGCTTCATGACCCTCATCGGCAACGATATCATTGAATCGAAAGCCGTGGCGCTGTGCATGGGCGCCGCCCGCCCCAAACTGCTTCCCGGTGAGGATGCTCTGCTGGGACAGGGGGTCAGCTGGTGCGGCACTTGCGACGGCATGTTCTACCGCGGCAAGGAAGTCGCCGTGCTTTCTGCATGGAAGGACGGCATTGAAGAAGGAGAATTCCTGGCCAAGCTGGCTTCCAAGGTAGATTATTACCGCCTCGCGGCGCATGATCTGCCGGAGGATCCGCCCTTTGCGGTGATGGATGGTAAGCCGCTGTCTCTCGAAAAGAAGGATGGCAAGATTGCTCTTACCACGAATCAGGGCGAGAAGTCCTATGACGGCGTTTTCGTCTTCCGTCCGTCGGTGGCACCGGATCGCCTTTTGCCGGGCATTCAGCTGGACGGCGCGTTCCTCCATGTGGATCGCCGCATGGCCACCAGCATCCCGCGGGTTTACGCCGCAGGAGACTGCACGGGTCTGCCTTTGCAGATTGCCAAGGCGGTTGGCGAAGGCAATGTGGCGGCCATTTCTGCCGCAGAAGATCTTGCACGAATGAAGAAAGAAGGTTCAAGATGAAGCGATTGCTTGCTCTGACCCTGGCGCTGTGCCTGCTGGCCGTTCCGTGCCTTGCAGAAACCCTGACCCGCGATGACGATCTTTCCGGCACGGTTTGCTGGCCGGATGGCACGGATGAAGATACCGCCACCTTCGTGTACCGGTATAATTATCCTCACTTTGAGGAAAGCGGCGAAGTGGCCACGGCGGTGAACGAAACCTTTGCCTACCTGATTGATGACGCTTTGGGCTTTACCGTGCCGATTCTGGCTGAATCCCTGGAAAGCACGGAAGTACAGGCCTACTGCAATGTGGTTTCCAACGTGACCTGCCTTAATGACGATTATCTGTCGGTGCTGGTCATTACGGAATCCTTTCAGGGAGCGACGACCACGGAAGTGTACTCTGCCCAGACCTTCATGCTGAACGGCGAGCGGGCAGGCATCGCTACCAGTCTGCCGCGCCTTCTCGGAATCTTGGACGATCAGGAGTCTGACACCTGGATGCAGGATCGCCAAACTGCTAAAGCCAATGAGCTGGTGTGGAAACTGGTGTGGGAGATCATCGAAGAGCAGCGCACCGAAGGCACGGTCAATTACGATACCGATTTGACCTACGAGATGCTGACGCAGGAATTCTACCCGGAAGAAGACTTCTATCTGGATGAAAACGGCGATCCGGTGTTCTTCATTCAGTCTGCTACCATTGCCTCTGCGGCAGACGGCGTGCTCCTGTTCAACTTCTCCTTGGAAGAGCTGAAGGACGAGCTGTGACCGCTTGACGAATAGCCGAACGGATGATAAGATAAACGAGTGCCGGAGCTGAAGCTCCGGGAAACGGAGGAAATCATCATGGAAATTACGAAGGATACCACCATGGGCGAACTGCTTCGCCTGGATATGGGCATTGCGGACATTCTGATGCAGAACGGCATGCACTGTGTAGGCTGCCCTGCTCATGCTTTTGAGTCCCTGGAAGACGGCTGCGCCGGCCACGGCATCGACGTGGAAGAGGTCGTTGAGGCCATCAAGGCTTATCTGGCCGGAAAGAACGCGTAAGCGCTGAATGATCCATGAAAAGAGGAATGCTCTGGGATGGGGCATTCCTCTTTTGCATATGGAGAGGATGAAATCCTGCTCTGAAAGCAGGGCAGGGGACACTTTTGACAAAAAAAAACCGTCAGCACTCAGCTAACGGTTTCGACGCACCTCCGATGGGATTCGAACCCATGTTTTCGCCTTGAGAGGGCGGCGTCCTAGGCCTCTAGACAACGGAGGCAAATGAGCTGGGGAACTAGGATTCGAACCTAGACAATACGAGTCAGAGTCGCAGGTGCTGCCGTTACACCATTCCCCAACGCTCTCGCAATCAGCTCTCGTCGATTGCGAGAACTATTATAGCAAAGGATTGAGCTGTTGTCAACACTTTTATGAAAATTCTTTTGGCGATAGCACCATCATTGATTTGCAAAACATTTCTTCTCAAAATCCCCCCGTTGCCCAACCTCTTCTTTCTATGCTATAATAACATTCTACGAAGGAAAAGGAGGGATCTCGCATGGGGGTGTTTAGCTTTGATGAGCAGTTTGTTATGTTCGATGTCACCCCGGTGGAGAACCAGTTCATATTGGAATATATGCCGGGCGCCCGGGGGAGCTATGTGAAGGTCTATCTGTACGGATTGATGCACTGCTATCATCCCACGGAGGAGATGAGCGTACAGCAGATGGCGCACGACCTGGACATTTCCCAGGAGCAGGTGCTGGCCGCTTATCGGCATTGGGAGCGGAAGGGACTCGTTCGCCGCATTAGCGATGATCCGCCGTCCTGGCGGTATATCAACGTGAAACAGCGGCTCTTTATGAATGCCGAGCCCGCGGTGGATGACGCCTATGCCGAGTTTGCCGAGGCCATGTACGCGCTCTTCGGCGCCGACCGCCGTCCCAGCACCAACGATATGACCATGGCCTACGAATGGGTGGAGGAAATGGGTCTGCCTGCGGACGTGGTGCTGATGCTGGTTCAGCACTGCATTGAAACCAAGGGCAAGCATTTCTCCTTCAATGCGGCGCAGAAGCTGGCCATTCAGATGTCTGATGAAAAGATCAACACCGTGGAGGATGCCGAGTCCTTCTTTGACCGGGACAAAGCCGTGTACGACGGCTGCCGCAAGGTGCTCCGCCGCATGGGCAAGCGCCGCCTGCCGTCGGAGGACGAGCAGGCCATGTATCGCCGCTGGAGCAGGGACTGGGGCTTTTCTGATGATGCCATCCTGGACGCCTGCGCGGAAACCACCAAGGGCGATCCGTCTTTCTCTTATCTGGACGGCATCCTGGGCGGCATGAAGAAGCGCAACCAGGGTAAGGGCATGCGTTCTGCCAAGGAAGTGGAGGCGGCGCGCACGGCCAATGCAGAACGTGTGGCACCTTTGAAGGCTCTGCTGAATACCATGAACACCGGTGCCAGTGTGAATGAAGGAACCTTGGCACTGTATGATGAAATGCGCGCCCTGTACACGGATGATGTGATTCTTCTGGCAGGCCGCGAGTGCGCGCGGGCAGGCAAGGGCATTGACGATGTCCAGCTCATGCTCCGCTCCTGGAAGCAGAAGGGAATCCGCAACATTGCCGAGGCACAGGATTATGTGACGAAATTCAAGGCAGCCAATGACATTCTGCAGGTGCTGTATGAGGCTTGGGGCAAGCGCGGCAAACCTACGGCGGCAGACCGCGCGCTGGTGCAAAAGTGGATGGGCGATTTGCAGATGACGGACGAGATGATCCTGCACTGCGGTGCCCTGTCCAGCAAGGCGGAAAACCCCGTCCCGTATTTGGATAAGATGCTGACGGCCATGGCGGCACAGGGCATCAAAACCCCTGCACAGATGGACGCTTCCCGTGCGGCCTATCAGGCACAGCAGCAGAACAAGGCGGCTCAGCAGACGCCTCAGCGGGGCGGCAAAGTCGTTGGCGAACAGCAGTACAGCCAGCGTGAGTATGAGGTTACCGTGGGTATGACCGAGAAGATGGCCCAGCGCCTGAAGGAGCTGAAGACCAATGCGTAATGAGATCCTGCGCCAGCTGCAGTCGGAATATGAGCAGCAGCGCATGCTGAACGGTCAGGAAGAGGATCGCCGCCGGGAGGAGGCCATTCGCCGCTGCGATGGCCTTCGGGATTTGATTGATGAGCGTCAGCAGATCATTTACCGCGGCGTTCGCGGAATCCTTGGCGGTACCGCTCAGGCGGAAGATCTGCCCAAGCGCATGGAACTGCTGAACAGCCGCATTGCGGATTGCCTGAAGAAGGGCGACCTTCCGGCAGATTATCTGGCCCCTGTGTACCGATGCAAGCTCTGCAAGGACACAGGCTATGTGGGCGAGCCTGTGAAGGAAATGTGCGAGTGCATGCGCACCGCCTATTATCGCCAGCTGTATCGGGAAGTCGGCCTGGAAGAGGACGAGCGGCAGACCTTTGACAGCTTTGATCTGTCCGTTTTCCCGGATAAGCCTTTGCCGGATATGCCCTGCACCCAGCGGGAAAACATGCAGATTATCCGCGACATGTGCCGGGACTATGCGGATCGCTATCCCAAGGCAGACACGCAGGATCTGCTCTTGATGGGTCCCAGCGGCCTGGGCAAAACGTTCCTGATGCACGCGATGGCGAGACGCTTGCTGGATCGCGGCATGAACGTGCTCCTCATTAGCGCCTATCGCTTCCTGGATACCGCGCGGAAGGCCTATTTCGGCGGCGACAGCGATGCCATGGACAGCTTGCTGACGACCGATGTGCTCCTTATGGATGACCTAGGCAGTGAGCCCCTGATGGAGAACATCACCATTGTTCAGCTCTTTAATCTTATTAATGAGCGCCGCAGCAGCGGAAAGGGAACGGTGTACTCCACCAACCTCAATGAACGGGAGCTCCGCCAGCGGTACACCGAGCGTATCGCGTCCCGCTTGACGGATAAACGTTCCTGCGATTTGCTGCTTTTCCGCGGGGATGACATTCGCCGCCTGTAATCTGGAGGAGGAAGAAACGTGATTCAGCTCTATATCAGCAAAAAGAATTTCGATGTGCAGAAGGCGGAGCGCTTCTTCAAGGAGCGCCGCATTCAGGTGCAGGTGATGGACCTGAAAAAGCATCCCCTGGGCGAGCGCGAAGTGCAGACCATGGCCAAGGCGCTGGGCGGCTTGAGCAACCTCATCGACCGTGACGACAAAAAGGTGAAGGAGCACCCGGCCTGCTATTATGACCGGGATAGCCTGCTCCTGCCCGCCGTGCTGGAATGCCCGTGGCTGCTGAAGTCACCCATTGTCCGCAACGGCAGTAAGTGCACGGTGGGCTATGCGCCGGATACGTGGGAAGCGTGGGGGAAAGCGTAAACGAAAAAAGCGAGAGGACAAATCCTCCCGCTTTTTCTATACACTGTAGAATTTTTACCCTACCGCTTCATTAGCGGTTTCGTTCTGCATGCGCTGCCACAATTCATCCTGGCCGCTGAGGATGCTGGGCGACTCTTCCACAGCTGTGGAGGGGTCGTAGGACACGATCATCTGCACGTAGACGGCGGCATAATTCGCGCCGGATAGGTCAATGGCGCGATCCAGAGAACTGGTTGTGCCGGTAAAGTACTTCTGCCCAAGCTCCTGCGCCTGCAGGGCATTCATGGCTACGTAGACCGTAGCGCTGTCGATACTGCCGTCAAGACCGTCGCTCAGGGATGCGGAAACGGTCAGTTTGCCGCCGCTGACGGACAGGGTGGCGGTGCCGATGCAGTACCATTTGCTGGCGCACAGGGGAACCGTCATGCTACTGCCTTCCAAGGCATTCACGTCAATGATGGTGGCGGTGCACCAGTTTCTGCTGCCTGTGATGGAGGACAGCGGATAGCCGCCTGCGCAAGCGGCATTGTCGTACAGGTAGCCGGCCTCGCGGGTCACGTCGAAGGCGTAGGTCGTTTCGCCAACCGTCAGCGTTACGGCGTAGGTGATTTCAGAGCCGTCCATGGGCAGATAAATGTCGTCCGTGTAGAACGGACTGTCGCAGGTGCCGTAATCCCGCTGGTAGATGCAGGAGCCGCTGGGGTCGGTAACGGAAATGGTGACATGGTCGCCGCTGTTGGCAGGGCAGTAAATGCACAGATACTCATATTCTGTGCTGATGCTCCCAGCGGAAGCAGGGTCGGAAATCAGACAAAGATCATCTGCCAGTGCGGGAAGCGTCAGGCAAAGAAGCGCCACACACAGCAGGATGCTCAGTAATCGCTTCATGTGGCGATCACCTCCTAAGGATGTTCAATACACATAACGAAACACGCCGCCGGTTTTATCCCGCAAAACGTGCTATCTCCATAAAAAATATAGCACCGCTCATGGAGAATAACAAGGGGGAGGACGGAAAAAGGACAAACTTTTGCGGGCAAAGAATGGCTTGCAAAACGGGAGATTTGCCTGAACTTGGACAAATTCACTTTTTGTCCGTGCATCCTTGGAGAACACTATGCTACAATTTTATCAGGCGGAAACAGAACGGAAAACCGTACTTCCGCACAGGAAAGGTGGCAGAATCAATGAAAAATACAAAGCGAATGACCATGGCGGTGCTGTGGTCACTGGCAGCGGCACTGCTGGTGGTGTCCGGCATCGGCTGTATGCTGAACAGCAATGAAATCATGGATATCATGGCAGACTGGGTGGGCGTCCTGGTGGTCTTGTCCGGTGCGCTGCAGTTGGGCGTGGCATGGCTTATGCGCAATACCATTTTCGGCAATCGTTCGTTCCTGACCAAGGGCGTGGTTGCTGTGGTGGTGGGTATTTTCATCATGTGCAAGTCCTTCATTGCAGGGGAAGTGCTCCGTGTGCTGATCAGCATGATGGTGCTGGTTGACGGCATCAGTTTGCTGGGCGCGGCGCTGGATATGCGGCAGGATCGCATTGCCGGCCGTGCATGGCTGTGGGTGATCGGCATCCTGGAGGCATTCATCGGCATTGCAGGCTTCCTGAAGCCGGAAATCCTCAATATCGCCGTGGGTGTGATCATCGGTATCTCGCTGATCTATGAAGGCCTCTCCCTGCTGTACACCATGTTCATCGGTGTGCGGTGGTATAAGGCACTGCATCAGTAATCGCGTGAATAGTGTGCCCGCCTCTAAATGGAGGCGGGATTTTTATGCCCGCGCACAGGTGGAAAACAGGAAGATATCGCGGATTTTTTCGCTTCACCCTTGTTCATGACCGTGAATGTGTGGTATACTGAGGGGCAAACATTGAAGGGAACGCCCGTGTCCGGGCGGATAAGGAACGGGAGGTTTCCATGGGTAATTTTGTGGATCATGTAAAAATTACGGCGAAGGCAGGCAATGGCGGCAACGGCAGCATGTCCTTCCACCGCGAAAAATTCGTATTGAACGGCGGCCCTGACGGCGGCGATGGCGGCAATGGCGGCGATGTACTGCTCTTTGCTGACCCCAATATGCACACTTTGCTGGATTTCCGCTTCAAGAGCAAGTACACGGCGGAAAACGGCACGGACGGTGCCGCAGGCCGCTGCACGGGCAAGCGCGGCGAAGATCTGGTCATCAAGGTTCCGGTAGGCACGGTGCTCCGCGATGCAGAGTCCGGCGCGGTGGTGGCAGATATGGATCAGCCCGGCGAAACCCGCCGCATTCTGAAGGGCGGCCGCGGCGGCTGGGGCAACACGCACTTTGCAACACCGACCCGTCAGGCACCGAACTTCGCCAAGCCCGGCGGAAAGACGGAAGTGCACACCTTCCTGATGGAATTGAAGACGATTGCCGATGTGGGTCTGGTGGGCTATCCCAACGTGGGGAAGAGCACCATCCTCTCCGTGGTGACCAGCGCGAAGCCGAAAATCGGCAACTATCATTTCACGACCCTGACCCCGAATCTGGGCATTGTCCGCCGCCACGGCAAGGACTTCGTGCTGGCAGATATCCCCGGCTTGGTGGAGGGCGCGGCAGAAGGCGTCGGCTTGGGTCACGACTTCCTCCGTCACGTGGAGCGCACGCGTCTGCTGCTTCATGTGGTAGACATCGCCGGCAGTGAAGGCCGGGATCCCATCGAGGATTTCGATCAGATCAATCTGGAGCTGCAGAACTATGGCGAACTGTCTGAGCGTCCGCAGGTGGTGGTGTGCAACAAGATGGATCTTACCGATGCGGAAGAAAATCTGGCACGGATGAAGGAGCACGTAGCACCCCTTGGCTATCCTGTGTTTGCAGTCAGTGCGGCAACCCATCAGGGCTTTGATGCCTTGCTGGATTATACTGCAGACCGCCTGGAAGAACTGCCGCCGGTGCAGCACTTCACCGAGGAAATTGACCTGGATGAAGACGTGAAGGCAGGCACCTTTGAAGTGCAGAAGGACGGCGACGTGTACGAGGTGATTGGCACCTCCATGGAACGTCTGCTGGATAGCGTCAACTTCGACGATGAAGAGAGCATGAACTGGTTCCATCGCACCCTGCGCCGCTGGGGCGTTATCGATGCCCTGCGCAATGCTGGTGCCAAGGAAGGCGACACGGTTCGCATTCTGGATATGGAATTTGACTTTGTGGAATAAACAAGGAGAAAAATACGATGACAAGCAAGCAGCGTGCCATGCTTCGTTCCATGGCAAACACGATGGAGACCATTCTTTACGTCGGCAAGGAAGGCGTGACCGACGGCACGGTCAAGGAAGCCTACGATGCCCTGGAAGCCCGGGAGCTGATCAAGTGCTGTGTGCAGCAGGGTGCACCGCTTTCTGCCAAGGAAGCGCTGGCAGAACTGTGCGAGCGTACGGGCGCTGAACCCATTCAGTGCATCGGCCGCCGTTTCGTGATGTATCGCCCCAGCCAGGACAATCCCCGCATTGTGCTGGAGTAAGGGAAAAATAGCATAACAGAGTATCCGTCGCGGCATGCTGCGGCGGGTATTTTTTCCCCTTTGTCCATTCTGGCATCGCGCCCATCCCGCTTTCCTACCCCCTCACAAGCCCTTCGGAAAGTGTCGTAAATTTTCTTTCCTTGCAGGGCAAGGGGTTGACGGCTGTTGGTCGCTTATTCCACCAGATATGGTATTGACAACAGGGGCTATCCACCATATAATGCTTCTTGCTTTCCTACGAGAGACTACATGATCATGTGGTGCATGATGGAATGCTCCACAAGATGTAGTGATGACTTTTCTAATGCGATGCAGCGCGCAGGACAGCATGATGAGGCAGGATCAAGGGTGCGGCGTTCCCGTAAAAAAGCGCAACGCAGTTCCCTTTGACAGGTGCGGCCTTTTTCGGCCATAAGAAAAAGGGAGGAACCATGATGACCATTACCAGAATCCGCAAGCGGGACGGCCGCGAAGTTCCCTTTGATGCAGAAAAAATCGAAAACGCTATTTTCCGTGCTTTCCAGGCTTCTTCCAGCGCAAAGGGTCATGAGACCGCGCAGGCCCTGACCGAGCAGGTTGTGAACGAGTTGGAAAACAACGAGAACGTGTCCTCTACCCCCAGTGTTGAGCAGGTGCAGGACGCCGTTGAGCGTGTGCTGATCGAAAAGGGCTTCGTGCGTTCCGCCAAGGCTTATATCCTCTATCGTGCCGAGCGCAGCCGCGTCCGTGAGATGAACACCCGCCTGATGAAGACCTTTGAAGACATCACCTTCAAGGAAGCCATCGATTCCGATATCAAGCGTGAGAACGCCAACATTAACGGCGACACAGCCATGGGCAGCATGCTGAAGTTCGGTTCCGAGGGTGCCAAGCAGTTCTACGACATGTATGTGCTGGATCCTCGCTTTGCCAAGGCACACCGGGAGGGCGATATCCACATCCATGATATGGACTTCTACACCCTGACCACCACCTGCACCCAGATCGAGCTGCGCAGCCTGTTTGCCGGCGGTTTCTCCACCGGTCACGGCTACCTGCGTGAGCCTCAGGACATCACCAGCTACGCCGCTCTGGCTTGCATCGCCGTACAGGCCAACCAGAACGACCAGCACGGCGGCCAGAGCATCGTAGACTTTGACTACGGCATGGCCCCCGGCGTTGCCAAAACATACAAAAAGCAGTATGCCGTCAATATTTTCAAGAGTCTCGAGCTGCTGGCTCCCGAGGCGGGCGTGACGCTGCAGCAGGTGAAGGACACACTGCGCGCCATTGAGGCTGAACAGGGCCTGCGGCCCCAGCTCGCCACTGATATGGATTAC